>NZ_JBQOUX010000099.1:0-28873 GCF_052216785.1 Streptomyces sp. JW3
GCCTCGAACCGCCAGGCGTCCACCGCGTCGGGCGCCGCGCGCAGCGCGTACCCCGGGCCCTCGGTGACCAGCAGCCGGGCCGGGGCGCGGCGCGGACGGTCCGGTTCCAGGGCCCGGCGCAGATCGCCGACGAAGGTGCGCACCGCACCCACGGCCCGCGCGGGCGGCACCTCCCACAGGTCCGCGACCAGCCGGTCCACCGGTACCACCCGCCGCCGGGCCAGCACCAGCCGGGCCAGCACGGCGCGGTGCCGGGGCCCCTTCAGGGCGAGTGCCTCGCCGGCCCGCTCGGCCGTGACCGGCCCGAGCACGCCGAAGGTGACCGCTTCCATGATCCGCCCTGTTCCGCCGTCTTGCCCGACCACCACGGTACGCGCGCTGATCGGTTGCTGATTCACGCCCGGCAGGCTCATGGGCACACCGCACCGCTGAGAGGAACGCACCCGCATGACACCGACCATTCCCGGCTTCTCCTACGACCGTGTCCCCGTCGCCGACGGGGTGGCGCTGCACGTCGCCGTCGGCGGCTCCGGCAGCCCCGTCGTGCTGCTGCACGGCTTCCCGCAGACCCACCTGATGTGGCGGCACGTCGCCGCCGACCTGGCCGCCGAGCACACCGTGATCTGCCCCGACCTGCGCGGCTACGGCGACAGCGACAAGCCGGCCGACCCGGACGGCACCGCGTACGCCAAGCGGACGATGGCCGCCGACGTGGTGGCCCTCGCCCGGGCGCTGGGGCACGAGCGGTTCGCGCTGGCCGGGCACGACCGGGGCGCGCTGGTGGCGGTCCGGGCCGGGCTCGACCATCCGGCGGCGGTGACCCACCTGGCGTCGCTGGACGTGCTGCCGACCCTGGACATGTGGGACGTGCTGCACGGCGCCACGGCCGCCGTCGCCTTCCACCTGTACCTGATGGCCCAGCCGCCCGGCCTGCCGGAGCGGCTGATCGCCGGGGCGCCGGACGCGTTCTTCGGCCACTTCCTCGACCTGTGGGCTCGCGACCCGGACGCGCTGCCCGCCGACGTACGGGCGGCGTACCTGAAGGCGTCCCGGGAGGCGGTGCCGTCCATCGTGGCCGACTACCGGGCCTCGGCCGGTGTCGACGTCGACCACGACCGGGCCGACCGGGAGCACGGCAACCGGCTGCGGATGCCGGTGACCGTGCTCCAGCAGGACTGGGGCGCCGCCCTCGGCTACGACGCCGCCGCGCTGTGGCGGGCCTGGGCGCCGGATCTGCGCCACCTCACCGTGGACTGCGGGCACTTCATGGCGGAGGAGGCGCCGGCTCAGGTCGCGGCGGCACTGCGCGAGCTGCTGACGCGGTGACCACGGCGGAACCGCCCGGCGGACGAGCGGGCACGGACGAGCCGCTGACACGGTGACCACGGCGGAACCGCCCGGCAGACGAGCGGGCACGGACAAGCCGCTGACACGGTGAACGCGGCGGACCGGCCGGGCGGCGAGCGGGCTCGGCGTGGCCCGGCGGTCCTCGCCCGGCCCCGGCGCTAGGAGCCGGCTGGGGAGCCGGGCCTCCGGGTGAACCGTCGCAGTCCTCGTCGGGCCGGCTTGAGGGGCTTGTCCTCGGGGGCCGCCGGCGATGGGCCCGCGGTCACCGCCGGCGGCGCGGCCGGGGGCGCCGGGACGGGTCCGCTGCCGCGCCTGAGCCGGCTGCGGACGGACTCGACCACGGCCAGGTGGGCCGGCTCCCGCAGCAGGCCCGCCTCGGCCAGCCGGTCCCACATGAGCAGCAGTTCCTGACCCCGGGCGGCCCCCTGCCCCTCGTCCATCAGCCGCTGCCACGCGGCGGTGGCGCGGGCCACGTCGGGCGCCGCCCGCTCCAGGTCGGTGCGGCAGCGGATGCGTGCGACGGTCAGCGCGAGGGTGGTGGCGACCATGTAGTCGGCGCGCTGGAACGCGATGTACGCCTCGATCGCCCGGGCCTCCATGGCGAGCTGGTCATCCGCTCCCCGGCGCAGCGTCAGGTGCTCCCGCAACGCGCCGGCCAGGACGAACGCGGCGTGCAGCTCCCCGCGCCGGGCGTGCTGGATGATCCGCTCGACGCGGGCCAGCGGAGGGAACGCCGCTTCCTCGGCGGCGGTGCGCTCGGGTCCGGGCGGCAGGTCGTCCTCTTCGGCGATGGTCAGGCTGGAGCCGTCGGGGTGGACCCGCAGCCGGGCCACCTGCTGCGCGGGACGGTCGATGACGGTGGCGGCCACCGGGGCGCCGATGGTGCGGGCGAACATGGCGACGGCGTCGAGCAGCGCCTCGTTGGACGGCCGGGTGCCGCTCATCTCCAGCAGATGGCCGTTGACCACCGTCGAGCCGTCCTCGGCCACGTAGGCGTCGAGCCGGATCAGCGGCTGTGCGGGGAGCGCGGGCAGGTTGCTGTCGTCGCGGGGCGTCAGCGAGTGGGACATGGGGCTCAGACTCCGGGCCGCACGACACCGAGGACAGGCATGGAGGCCACCGGTGCGGTCGTGACCGTGCGCCCGGGCCGGGGGGCGTGGACCATCTGCCCGCCTCCGATGTACATGCCCACGTGGGTGGCGTCGCTGTAGTAGATGATCAGGTCTCCGGGCTGCGCGGACGCCAGGGTGACCCGGGTCAGTCCCTGCCACTGCGCCTGCGAGGTACGGGGTATGGGGTGTCCGGCCGCCGCCCACGCGGCGGAGGTGAGCCCCGAGCAGTCGTACGAGGAGGGGCCGGTGGCGCCCCACACGTACGGTTTGCCGATCTGCGCCATCGCGAAGTCGACGGCGCTCGCGGCCGCTCCGACGGCCGGTGTCCCACCACCGCCCGAGCCGCCCGAGCCGCCCGAGGACGAACTGCCGCCGCCCGCGCCGGAGTCCGTGCCCGAGCCGGTCCAGCTGGCCTCGGCCTTCTTGGCGTCCTGCTTCTCCAGCCGGGCCAGCGCACGGGTCTGTGCCGCCTCCAGCCCGGCTTCGATCCCCTCGGCCTCGGTGATCTTCCCCTCGATCTTCTTCTTCGCCTCGGCTTTGTCCGCCCGGCTGCTCTCCAGCTTCCGCAGTTCCTTCGCGGCGGCGTCGGTCCGCCGGCCCAGCTCCGCGCGGGCCGTCTGCTGGGCATCGGCGACGTTGACCAGGTTCCGCATGGCCTGGCGGGCCTGGGATGCCTCGTTCAGGGCCTGGTCGGGATGGTCCCCGAGCAGCAACTGGAGGCCGGTGGCGGCGAGATCGCCGCCCCGGTACTGGGTGCGGGCGGCCGCGCCCGCGAGGTCGTGCAGGTCGTTCACCCGGTCCTCGGTGCGCGCCAGGTCCCCGCGCAGCGACGACAGCCGTTTCTGCTGCCGGCCGGCCTTCTCGTCAGCGGCGTTGTACGCCTCGGTGGCCTGTTCCGCCTCGCGGTACAGGCCGTCCAGTTCGGCGCGGATGTCCTCGATCGACGTGCTGTCCCCCGGGCCGGGATCGTTGGGGGCCGCGTATCCCGGAACGGGCAGCAGGGCGAGTACGCAGCAGAGAGCGGCCGCGGCGGCCCGGCCCCCCGCGGGTCTGCCACTGGTCGGCACGGTCATCGGGCTTCTCCATGGTGGAGGGGAGAGTTGTTCGAGCGCTGATCACACTACCGTCACTCGAACGGCCTACCCCTGCCTCCCCACCTGTGTCGCCCTGCCCGTCCGCCAATCGTCCACCGGAGTTCACCGCGGTTCACCCGGCGCGCCGACTCGCCCCGGTCGCCCAAGAGTTCAGGTGGACGCCTGGTCGCTGTCCCGGTGGGCACCCCAGCCGTGCCAGCGCTCCACCTCGATCAGGGCGCTGACCCGGGGCCGGACCCGGTCCGGGTAGGCGTTGCCGGTGTAGTGCGTGGAGACGCGGTCGATGTCGGCCAGGCCCTCGTCGTCGCGGAACTCCACCACCCGGCCGATCAGGGTGACATGGGTGTACCAGTCCTCGCCGTCCAGGACGGTGAGGGTGACCCGCGGGTCGCGGCGCAGGTGCTTCAGCCGGACCCGGCCCTCGTCGAGGCTGATCAGGACCTTGCCGTCGGCCTCCCAGACGTACCAGGTCGGGGTGGAGACGGGGGTGCCGTCGGAGCGGAGGGTGGCCATGACGCAGGGGTTGGCGCGGCGCAGCAGTTCGACGGCGTCGGCGGGCAGTGGTGGCTTGGACATGCGAACTCCTTGATCGCTTACGGGTTTGTGAGGCTACTCGCCCCGGCCGGACGGCTTCGTCGGGAAGCTGGCGTAGTACGCGGCGGCCATGTCCTCGTCGCCGTGGCCCTGCGTGGCGGCCCGGGCCAGCCGCTCGGCGCCCGCGGCGGCCACGTCCAGGCGGACGCCGCCCAGTTCACCGGCCTCGACGATGAGCCGGGCGTCCTTGGCGGCGGTGGTCACGGCGAACTGGGCCGGGGTCAGCCTGCCTTCGCGGATCAGCGCGGCCTTGGCCCGCAGATAGCCCATGTCGAGGCCGCCGCCGGCGATGGCGTCGAAGAAGTGGTCGGGGTCGACGCCGAGCGCCCCGGCCAGCGCGAGCACCTCGCCGGCCGCGTTGGTGGCGGCGATCACCCAGCTGTTGGCGACCAGCTTGAGCCGGGTGGCGCTGCCGGCGGCGCCGTCCTCGCCGGTCCACACGGTGCGGTTGCCGACCGCGTCGAACACGGGCGTCACCGTGTCCCGGGCGTCGGCCGGTCCGGCGGCCAGCACCAGCAACTGGCCGGCCTCGGCGGGCTGCCGGGTGCCCAGCACGGGCGCGTCGAAGAAGACGAGGCCGTGCTCGCGGGCGAAGCCGGCCAGGTCGGCGACGGCTTCGACGCCCGCGGTGGTCGACTGCGCCCAGGCGACGCCGGGACGCAGTCCGGGCGCGGCCGCGCGCATGACGTCGAGGGCGGCGGGGCCGTCGTAGAGCATGGTCAGGACGACGTCCGCGCCCCGGACCGCCTCCTCGGGGGTGGCGGCGACGTGCGCGCCGTCGGCGGCGAGCGGTTCGGCCTTGGCGCGGGTGCGGTTCCAGGCCCGGACGGTGTGTCCGGCGCGGGCCAGGTTGCGGGCCATCGCGGCGCCCATGATGCCGGTGCCCAGGACGCTCACGGTGAGCTGATCGGTCATGAGGTCGGCTTCCTCCTGCGGACGGTGACGGGTAGTGGGGATCAGCCTGCCATCTGGCCGCGGGCGGCACGCAGCAGCCCGTCCAGCCAGGTCTGGTGGCCGTTGAGCATCGGGTTCGGCGTCTGTCCGGCCAGGTCGGCGGCGGGCTCGCCGAACTGCGACTCCTGCGGGACGCCCGCGCCGGGTGCCTGGAACCGGACGACGCGGGCGTCCAGGGGCGGGAAGCCGAAGGTGCCGAAGCCGAACCGGACGCCGTCGGCCGGCACCGGGCCGTCGCCGTCGCCGTCGCCGTCGGGGAAGGAGAGGTCGCAGACCTTGTCGTAGTACGACTCCCAGGTGGAGGTGTCGACCAGGTACGGCCACACCTGGGCCGCGGTGACACCCTTGACGATCACCTCGTTGGAGACGAAGTTGTGGCCGGTGCCGGGCAGGTACTCGTCGGGCCAGTCGATCGCGTTCTGGGTGCTCATGGTGGTCTTTCTCGCCGTTCCCGGGGGTCTGGACGCATGCTGTCCGCTCGGGCGGCGGGCTGCCACTCGGCGACCCGTCCGACGGTAGGCCGGTCCCCATCGGCGTACCCATCGGAAGCCCTGTCGCCGTCATCGGTCCCCCGATGCCCCGGCTCTCCCGGCGCGGGACCCGTCCCGTACCGTACGGCCGTGACTGCCTTCACTCATGAGCCCGATGAGACCGTCGGGACCGCCGGGCTCGCCCCCGGCCGGTCCGGCCCGCACGCCACCGCCGAGGCCGACGCCCGCTCGGTGGGCCGGGTGCGCACCGAGTACTCCCCCGCCCACGACGGCGACCCGGACCCGGGCGAGATCGTGTGGACCTGGGTGCCCTACGAGGAGAACGACGGCCGGGGCAAGGACCGTCCGGTGCTGGTGGTGGCGCGGGAGGCGGCCGGGACCGTGCTGGCCGTGCAGCTGTCCAGCAAGCGGCACGACGCCGACCGGGACTGGGTACCGATCGGCAGCGGCCCGTGGGACCGTTCGGGCCGGGACTCGTGGGTGGACACCGACCGGGTGCTGCGGCTGCACGAGGCGGGCATGCGCCGCGAGGCGTGCGCGCTGGACCGGATGCGGTTCAACCTCGTACGGCACCGGCTGCGGGAGCGCTACGGCTGGAGCTGAACCCCGTCGAACGCCCGCTCGAAGGCGGCGCGGACCGTGCCGCCCTCGGTGCGGTCCAGGACGCCGAAGACCACGTGCGTGAACGTGGCCGCGAACCGGCCGCCGGGTCCGAGCAGGGCCTGGAAGGCGCCGGCCACCTCGGTTGGGTCGTTGCGGAAGACGCCGCAGCCCCAGGCGCCGAGGACGAGCCGGCGGTGGCCGTGGCGCGCGGCCGTCTCCAGCACCCGTTCGGCGCGCCCGGCCAGGGCGCGCGGCAGGTCGGCGGCGCGCTCCGGCGCCGTGCGCAGCACCACGCCCGCGTTGGGCGCGGCGGCGGTCAGGAAGGCGGCGGGGAACGGCTCGGCCAGCAGCCGGCCGCGGTCGTCCCGGAAGACCGGCACGGCGGGCGAGTGGATCACGCGGTCGGTGTAGAACGGGTCGCGGTGGGCGCGGTGGTGGTCGTAGAAGGCGGGGGCCCGCAGCAGGCAGGTGTAGAGCGCGGAGCCCCGGCACAGGGCTTCCTCCTGGGCCTGGGCGCCGTTGAGGTAGCCACCGCCGGGGTTGCGGGCCGAGGCGAAGTTGAGGACCGCCACGTCACCGCCGAGGCGGCGCGCGGCATCGAGGCTGCCCTCGCCGGTGACCTCGACGGACGTCCGTACCGGCGGGCTGTCCGGGACCGGGACGGGCTCGGGTCCGTGCAGCCGGGTGCCCGACCGGGCGGCCGCCACCGCCGCCGCGATCTCCACCTCGCGCCCGTCCGGGGCGCGGTACGTCCCGGCCGCGACGATCTGTTCCGTCCGCTGCGCGATCTCCCGCAGGCGCGCGCTCACGGCGCCACCCCCGTGGGCGCCGTGACCGCGTGCCGTGCGGTCTCCCCCGTCGTGCTCATGAACGCATCGTGAGCGATGCTGGTCCTGCGGCGCAACGGAGTTTCGCACTCTTGTGCGCTGCCGCCCGAAGGTCTTGGGTGGGACGAGTGTGCCGTCCCGGCCGCTGAGGGCCGGAGGTCGGCGACATGGTGGAATCTCAGGAGGATCCCGACATGTCAGAATCGGTCAGTGGCTGTCGCAGGCCACGCACCGCCGTCAGTGAGGCCGAGGTCGAGGCGCTCGTCCGCGGCATCGCCTTCAAGACCGGACCGCCCCGGCGCCTCGGGGTGGAACTGGAATGGCTCGTCCACGAGCTGCGCGACCCGCGGCTCCCCGTGACCACCGGACGGCTCGACGCGGTCTACGCCGCGCTGCGGTCCGTCCCCCTGAAGTCGGCGCTCACCGTCGAGCCCGGCGGTCAGCTGGAGCTCAGCTCGCCGCCCGTCGGCTGTCTGACGGACGTCGTCGACACCGTCTCCGCCGATCTGGCCGCCGTCCGCGCGGTACTGCGCGAGGACGGTCTGGCCCTGGTCGGCCTCGGCCACGAACCGTGGCATCTCCCCCAGCGCTTCCTGCGGCAGCCCCGCTACGACGCGATGGAGGCGTGCCTGGACCGCACCGGCCCGGCCGGCCGCCGCATGATGCGGGCCACGGCCTCCGTGCAGGTGTGCGTGGACGCCGGGCACGCGGAGCCGGGTCCGCTCGGCCAGGTGCGGCGCTGGTGGCTGGCCCACCAGCTGGGTCCGGTGCTGGTGGCGGCGTTCGCCAACTCGCCGCTGGCCGGGCGGCGGCCCACCGGCTGGCGGTCCACCCGGCAGCTGTGCTGGGCGGAGATCGGCCCGGGCCGGGCGGGCGGTCCCGCGCTGGACACCGACCCGGCCGGCGCCTGGGCCCGGCACGTGCTGGACGCCCCGGTGATGTGCGTACGCCGGGACACCGGCCCGTGGGAGGTCCCGGACGGGCTCAGCTTCCGGGACTGGACCCGCGCCCGCTCGCCCCGGCCGCCCACCGCGGAGGACCTCGACTACCACCTCACCACGCTGTTCCCGCCGGTCAGACCGCGCGGCCATCTGGAGCTGCGCATGATCGACGCGCAGCGCGGGGACGACGGCTGGATCGTGCCGCTGGCCGTGACGGCGGCGCTGTTCGACGACCCGGAGGCCTCCGAGACCGCCTACCGGGCGGTGAAGCCGCTCACCGAGCGCACCGGCGGCCGGCCCGCCCCGCACAACCCGCTGTGGCGGGACGCGGCCCGGCTCGGCCTCACCGACCCGGAGCTGCGCGAGGCGGCCGCCGGGTGCTTCGCGGCGGCCCTCGGGGCGCTGCCCCGGCTGGGCGCCGACGCCCGGGTGACGGCCGCCGTCACGGCGTACATGGAGCGCTATGTCGCGCGGGGCAGGTGCCCCGCCGACGATCTGCTGGACGAGTACCGGAAGGACACCGGCTCATGACCCACCCCGCCCACGACGCCGAGACACTGCGCGAGCGGGCCCTGACCACGCTGCTGGCCGCCCGCGACCGCACCACGCTGCTGACCAGCTGTGTGGAGGAGCCGGACCTGACCGCGCAGCACTCGCCGCTGATGTCGCCGCTGGTGTGGGACCTCGCCCACATCGGCAGCCAGGAGGAGCTGTGGCTGCTGCGGGCGGTCGCCGGGCAGGAGGCGATCCGCCCCGAGATAGACAGCCTCTACGACGCCTTCGAGCATCCGCGCGCCGAGCGCCCCAAGCTGCCGCTGCTGTCGCCCGAGGAGGCCCGCCGGTACGCGGCCGAGGTGCGCGGCCGGGCCCTGGACGTGCTGGCGGGCGCCGCGTTCCGCGGCACCCGGCTGACGGAGGCGGGGTTCGCCTTCGGGATGATCGCGCAGCACGAACAGCAGCACGACGAGACCATGCTGATCACCCATCAGCTGCGCCGGGGACCGCGGGCGCTCACCGCCCCGGACCCGGAGCCGGCGCCGCTGTTCACCGGGCCCGCCGAGGTCCTCGTCCCCGGCGGCCCGTTCACGATGGGCACCTCCAGCGAACCGTGGGCCCTGGACAACGAACGGCCCGCGCACCGGCGCGAGGTGGCCGCGTTCCACATCGACACCACACCGGTGACCAACGCGGCGTACCAGGCGTTCATCGACGACGGCGGCTACCGCGACCCGCGCTGGTGGACCGCCGACGGCTGGGACCACGTGCGCCGCGCCTCCCTCACCGCCCCGCTGTTCTGGCACCGGGACGGCGGGCAGTGGCTGCGCCGCCGGTTCGGGGCGACGGAGGTGGTGCCACCGGACGAGCCGGTGCTGCACGTGTGCTGGTACGAGGCCGACGCCTACGCCCGCTGGGCCGGGCGGCGGCTGCCCACCGAGGCCGAGTGGGAGAAGGCCGCCCGGCACGACCCGGCGACCGGCGGCTCGGCCCGCTACCCGTGGGGCGACGCCGACCCGGGCCCCGAGCACGCCAACCTCGGCCAGCGCCACCTGCGCCCGGCCCCGGCCGGCAGCTACCCGGCGGGCGAATCACCGCTCGGCGTACGCCAGTTGATCGGGGACGTGTGGGAGTGGACGGCGAGCGACTTCCTGCCGTACCCGGGGTTCCGGGCGTTCCCGTACAAGGAGTACTCGGAGGTGTTCTTCGGCCCCGGGCACAAGGTGCTGCGCGGCGGTTCGTTCGCGGTGGACGCGGTGGCCTGCCGGGGCACGTTCCGCAACTGGGACCTGCCCGTCCGGCGGCAGATCTTCGCCGGGTTCCGCACCGCCCGGTCCGCGGTGGCCGGCTGATGTGCCGTCACCTGGCGTACGTGGGGCCCGCGCTGCCGCTCGGCCGGCTCCTCGTCCAGCCCCCGCACGCCCTGTACCGCCAGTCGTGGGCGCCGCGCCGGCAGCGGTACGGGACGGTCAACGCGGACGGCTTCGGCGTCGGCTGGTACGCGGACCCGGACGCGGACCCGGACCCGGACCCGGTGCCGGCCCGGTACCGGCGGGCCGGGCCGATCTGGGCCGACCGGTCCTTCGCCGACCTGGCCCGCGTGGTGCGGAGCACGGCGCTGCTCGGCGCGGTCCGGGACGCCACCGAGTCCGGGGCCGACGCGGAGGCCGCGGCGGCGCCGTTCGCCGCGGGCGGCTGGCTGTTCAGCCACAACGGGGCGGTGCCCGGCTGGCCCGGCTCGCTCGCCCCGCTGGTGCCGACGCTGCCGGCCGAGGACCTGCTGTCGCTGGAGGCCCGCAACGACTCGGCGTTCGTGTGGGCGCTGGTCCTGCACCGGCTGCGGGCCGGCCTGCCGCAGTCCCGGGCGCTGGCCGGCACCGCCTTGGCGGTCGCCGAGGCGGCCCCCGGCGCCCGCCTCAACCTCCTGCTCACCGACGGGGCGACGATCGCCGCCACCGCCTGGGGCGACACCTTGTGGTACCTGGCCCGGCCCGGCGGCGGCACCGTCGTGGCCTCCGAACCCTACGACGACGACCCGCACTGGCAGGAGGTGCCCGACCGCACCCTGCTGGCGGCGAGCCGCACGCAGGTGCGGCTCACCTCGCTGAAGGAATCCGCGCCCGTGATCCCGGAGGAGTCCCGTACGTGAGCCCGTTCCGCATCACCCGCATCCTGCCCGAGGACGCCACCGACGCCGCGCTGCGCGCCGACGTCCTGGCCGGCCTGACGGGCAGTCCCCGCACCCTGCCGCCGAAGTGGTTCTACGACGCGCGCGGCAGCGAACTCTTCGAGGAGATCACCGCGCTGCCCGAGTACTACCCGACCCGCGCCGAGCGGGAGATCCTCGCCGCCCGGTCCGGTGAGATCGCGGCGGCGTCCGGCGCCCGCACCCTGGTCGAGCTGGGCTCCGGCTCCTCCGAGAAGACCCGCTACCTGCTCGACGCGCTGACCGGGCTCGGCGCCTATGTCCCGGTCGACGTCAGCGAGAGCGCCCTGGAGGGGGCCGGGCGGGCCATCGCCACCGAACGGCCGGGTCTCGAAGTGCACGCGCTGATCGCCGACTTCACCGCCGCGCTGGAGCTGCCGGACACGCCGGGACCCCGGCTGCTGGCGTTCCTCGGCGGCACCGTCGGCAACCTGCTGCCCGCCGAACGGTCCGCGTTCCTCACCTCGGTGCGCGCCGCGCTGGCCCCCGGCGACACCCTGCTGCTCGGCACCGACCTGGTCAAGGACGAGGCGGTGCTGGTCCGGGCGTACGACGACGCGGCCGGGGTGACGGCCGCGTTCGACAAGAACGTGCTGGCCGTGATCAACCGCGAACTGGACGCCGACTTCGACCTCGCCGCCTTCGACCACGTGGCGCGCTGGGACCCGGACCGGGAGTGGATCGAGATGCGGCTGCGTTCGCGCACCGCGCAGACGGTGAAGGTGCAGTCCCTCGACCTGGCCGTGGACTTCGCGGCCGGCGAGGAACTGCGCACCGAGGTGTCGGCGAAGTTCCGCGAGCCGGGGGTACGCGCCGAACTGGCCGCGGCGGGCCTGGACCTGGTGCACTGGTGGACGGACCCGCAGGGCCGGTTCGCGCTGTCGTTGAGCACCGTGCGCTGACGGCGCCGGACGTCACCGCGCGTCCGGGTCCAGCAGTTCGGTGACCCGGTCCGCGGCCCGGCGGGCCTCGGCGGCCGGGTCGGCGCCGGTGAGCACGTTCGTCATGTACTCCTTGATCGGGTTGTCCGCCTCGACCGCGCCCCACTGGGGCGTGGTCGGGGTGGCCCGCCCGTGCGCGGCGCCGGCCGCCATCGCGGCCACCCCCTCCTCACCCGCGACGGCGCCGGCCAGCGACTTCTTGTTCGGTACGTAGTTCATGGTCCGGGCCAGTTCGGTGTTCCACTTCTTGCCGGTCAGCGCCTCGACCACGGCGACGGCGGCGTCCCGGTCGCCGGTGTTCCGCGCCACCACCAGGTCGGAGCCGCCGGTGAAGACGGCCCCGGGCGTGCCCGCCTTCCGGCCCGGTACCGGGAAGAAGCCCAGTTCGTCCTCGAGCCCGGGGTTCTCCTGGAGGATGGCCTGGGCCAGTCCCGGCACCGCCACGATCTGCGCCACCTCGCCCCGGGCGAACACGCCGGCCTGCGGCGGGTGTTCCTCGTCGGCGCCGACCGGTCCGTCGCCGAGCGCCTGGAGCCGGCGGTAGAAGTCCATGCCGCGCAGGGCGGCCGCGCTGTCCAGGGTGCCCTCCCAGGTGCCGCCGCCGCGCTGCCGGGCCAGTTCGCCGCCCTCCTCCCAGATGAAGCCGGAGAGCGTGTACCAGTCCTGTCCGGCCAGGTAGATGCCCTGCCGGCCGTCCGCGTTCAGCCGTTCGGTGGCGTCGAGCCACTCGTCCCGGGTGCGCGGCGGCCGGCTGATGCCCGCCTGCTCGAAGAGGTCCTTGCGGTAGATGACGACGCGGTTGGCGGCGTACCAGGGGATGCCGTACTGCTGGGACTGCCAGGCGCCGGGCTCGGCCAGGCCCGGCAGCCAGTCGCGGATGCCCCAGTCCCGCATCGACTCCAGCGTCAGGTCGAGCAGCCCGCCGCCCTCGGCGTAGGTGGGGACCTGGGTGTTGCCGACCTCGATGACGTCGGGCCGGTCCGCGCCGTCCGCCGCCAGCGCCGCCCGCACCTTCTCGACGATGCCGGTCCACTCCTGGATGCGCAGGTCCAGGGTGATGCCGGGGTGGGTGCGGGCGAAGTCCTCGGTGAAGCGGTCCAGGTACTCCTTGGAGGCACTGCCCTTCATCAGCCACACGGTGACGGTGGGCCCGCCGGAGGAGTCGTCCCCGACCAGGCCGCAGCCGCCGAGCAGCAGGGCGGCGGCGGGGACGAGGGCGAGCAGGCGACGACGTCTCACGAGGGGTCCTGTTCCGGAACACGGCGAAGGGTGACCCGACATGGGGGGACGAGCCCGTGGCTCGTACGGGTGACTGGATTTTGGTATGTACCAATGCGGAGGTCAAGGGTCACCGGCACATCACCCGTCATCTCGCGCGCCGGCCCGGTGTGCGGCACCGTGGAGGAATGACGAACCACACCTATCGCGTCACGGAAATCGTCGGCACCTCGCCGGACGGGGTCGACCAGGCCGTCCGCAACGGCATCGCCCGCGCCTCGGAGACCCTGCGCAACCTGGACTGGTTCGAGATCACCCAGGTCCGCGGCCAGATCGAGGACGGCCAGGTGGCCCACTGGCAGGTCGGCCTGAAGGTGGGCTTCCGGCTGGACGAGTGACCGCTTTGTAAATGGGATCCATTTTCATATAGCGTTCTCGGTGACCACGCACGCCCGTCCACCGAGGAGCCCGCCGCCATGGCCGTCCCCAAGCGGAAGATGTCCCGCAGCAACACCCGTCACCGCCGCGCCCAGTGGAAGGCGGCCACCCCGGCCCTGGTCCCGGTCACCGTCGACGGCGTCCGCCACCTCGTCCCGCAGCACCTGCGCCGGGCCTACGAGCGCGGGCTGCTGCGGCCCGAGGGCTGACCGCGCGGGGAATGCGCGGACCCGCGGGGCGTTGAACCACCTGTGAGCTCGCTGACCGCCCGGACCCGTTTCGCCGTCCTCGACCGTTCCCGCACCCGCGAGGGGCGCCCGCCCGGCGAGGCGCTGCGCGACACCGTGCGGCTGGCCCAGGAGGCCGAGCGGCTCGGCTACCACCGGTTCTGGGTGGCCGAGCACCACGGGGTGCCGGGGGTGGCCGGGTCGGCGCCGACCGTGCTGGCCGCCGCCGTGGCCGGTGCGACGGAGACGATCCGGGTCGGGACCGGCGGGGTGATGCTGCCCAACCACCGGCCGTTCGTCGTCGCCGAGCAGTTCGGCGTGCTGGAGTCGCTCTTCCCGGGCCGGATCGACATGGGGCTGGGCCGCTCGGTGGGCTTCACCGACGGGGTGCGCCGGGCGCTGGGCCGCGGCAAGGACGACGCCGACCGGTTCGCCGAGCAGCTGGCCGAGCTGCTCGGCTGGTTCGCGGGCAGCTCCGCCACCGGTGCGCACGCCCGCCCCGCCGAGGGGCTGACCGTGCCGCCGTTCGTGCTGGCGATCGGCGAGGGCGCGGCCGTCGCCGCCCGCGCGGGCCTGCCGATGGTCATCGGCGACCTGCGCGACCGGGACCGGATGCGGCGCGGCATCGACCGCTACCGCGCGACGTTCCGCCCCTCGCCCTGGGCGCCCGAGCCGTACGTCGTCGTCTCCGGCACGGTCGCCGTGGCCGCCACCCCCGAGGCGGCCCGCCGGCTGCTGCTCCCGGAGGCGTGGTCGATGGCGTACTCCCGCACCCACGGCACGTTCCCGCCGCTGCCGCCCGCCGAGGCGGTCGAGGACCGGCCGATGACCACCAAGGAGCGCGGCTTCTACGAGGCCGTTCTCGCCGGCCACCTCAACGGCACCGAGGAGCAGGTCGCCGACGCGCTGGAGACCCTGCTGAAGGAGACGGACGCCCAGGAGGTGCTGGTCACCACCAGTACGTACGACCGCGCGGCACTGACCGACTCCTACCGGCGGCTCGCTCGGGTCGTCACGGGGGCGGGCGCATAGAATCGCGGGGTTTGTCCCCCCTGCGGTACGGAGCCCTGCCATGCACCACCCCCACGACCCGTACGTCCGGGTCCGCGGCGCCCGCGAGCACAATCTGAAGGGGGTGGACGTCGACATCCCCCGGGACGTGGTGGCCGCGTTCACCGGCGTCTCGGGGTCCGGGAAGTCCTCGCTGGCGTTCGGCACGGTCTACGCCGAGGCGCAGCGGCGCTACTTCGAGTCGGTCGCGCCGTACGCCCGCCGGCTCATCCACCAGGTCGGCGCGCCGAAGGTCGGGGAGATCACCGGGCTGCCGCCCGCCGTCTCGCTCCAGCAGCGCCGGGCCACGCCGGGCTCGCGGTCCTCGGTCGGCACGGTCACGAACCTGTCGAACTCGCTGCGGATGCTGTTCTCCCGGGCCGGCCACTACCCGCCGGGCGCCGAGCGGCTCGACTCCGACGCCTTCTCGCCCAATACGGCGGCGGGCGCCTGCCCCGAGTGCCACGGGCTCGGCCGGGTGCACCGTACGACCGAGGAACTGCTCGTCCCCGACCCGTCGCGGTCGATCCGGGACGGCGCGATCGCCGCGTGGCCGGGCGCCTGGCAGGGCAAGAACCTGCGCGACGTGCTGGACGCCCTCGGGTACGACGTCGACCGGCCCTGGCGCGAGCTGCCCGCCGGGCAGCGCGAGTGGATCCTGTTCACGGACGAGCAGCCGGTGGTCACCGTGCACCCGGTGCGCGCGGCCGGGCGCATCCAGCGGCCGTACCAGGGGACGTACCTGAGCGCCCGGCGGTACGTGCTGAAGACCTTCGCCGATTCCAAGAGCCCGGCGCTGCGGGCGAAGGCGGAGAGCTTTCTCACCAGCGCGCCGTGTCCGGTCTGCGGCGGCGGGCGGCTGCGGCCCGAGGCGCTCGCCGTGACCGTCGGCGGCCGGACCGTCGCGGAGCTGGCCGCGCTGCCGCTCACCGAACTGGCCGCCGTCCTGCCCGAGGAGGGCGCGACGGCCCGGGTCCTCACCGAGGACCTGCGGGCCCGCATCGCCCCCGCCGTCGAACTGGGCCTCGGCTACCTCAGCCTGGACCGGGCCACCCCCACCCTCTCGGCCGGCGAACTCCAGCGGCTGCGGCTCGCCACCCAGCTGCGCTCGGGCCTGTTCGGCGTCGTCTACGTCCTCGACGAGCCATCGGCCGGGCTGCACCCGGCGGACACCGAGGCGCTGCGGGCGGTACTGGCGCGGCTGAAGGCGGCCGGCAACTCGGTGTTCGTGGTCGAGCACCAGCTCGACGTGGTGCGCGGCGCCGACTGGATCGTGGACGTCGGGCCGGGCGCCGGCGAGCACGGCGGGCGGGTGCTGCACAGCGGACCGGTGGCGGAGCTGGCCGGGGTGGCCGAGTCGGCGACCGCCCGGTACCTCTTCGGCCGCGCCGCCGCCCCGGCCCGGACCCCGCGCACCCCGCGCGGCACGCTGACAGTCGGCCCGGTCACCCGGCACAACCTGCGCGGCGTGAGGGCCGAGTTCCCGCTCGGTGTGCTCACCGCGGTCACCGGGGTGTCCGGCTCCGGCAAGTCCACCCTGGTCGGCGAGATCGGCGCGGAACTGCCCGGGACGGACCGGCTGGTCTCCGTCGACCAGCGGCCCATCGGCCGCACCCCGCGCTCCAACCTGGCCACCTACACCGGCCTGTTCGACGTGGTCCGCAAGGTCTTCGCGGCCACCGACGGCGCCCGGGAGCGCGGGTTCGGCGTGGGCCGGTTCTCCTTCAACGTCGCCGGAGGGCGCTGCGAGACCTGCCAGGGCGAGGGGTTCGTCAGCGTGGAGCTGCTGTTCCTGCCGAGCACCTACGCGCCGTGCCCGGACTGCGGCGGGGCGCGCTACCACCCCGGCACGCTCGAAGTGACCTACCGGGGGCGGAACATCGCCGAGGTGCTCGATCTGACGGTGGAGTCGGCCGCCGAGTTCTTCGCGGACGTGCCGGCGGCGGCGCGCAGCCTCGGCACACTGCTCGACGTGGGCCTCGGCTATCTGCGGCTGGGCCAGCCCGCCACCGAGCTGTCCGGCGGCGAGGCGCAGCGCATCAAGCTGGCGAGCGAGTTGCAGCGCGGCCGGCGCGGGCACACGCTCTACCTGCTGGACGAGCCGACGACCGGACTGCATCCGGCCGATGTGGAGGTGCTGGCCCGGCAGTTGCACGGTCTGGTGGACGCCGGGCACACGGTGGTGGTCGTCGAGCACGACATGTCGGTCGCCGCGGGCGCGGACTGGGTGATCGACCTCGGGCCCGGCGGCGGGGCCGCGGGCGGCCGGATCGTGGCGGCCGGTCCGCCCGCGGCGGTGGCCCGCGTTCCGGGCAGTGCCACCGCCCCCTACCTGGCGCGGGCCAGGTAGGGGGCGGGGCGGGGCGGGTCCGGGTCAGGTGCCGCGGCCCGGCCGCCGGACGTCGTCGACCGTGCCCTCGGTCTCGATCCGCTCCTTGCGGACCTGACCCCGCACGGTCTCGTCCTCGACGTGCTCCTCGGTGGTCAGCCGCACGCGTTCCACCGGGACCGTCTCGGTGTCCACCACGGCGTGTTCCTCGTAGAGGGTGACCTCGTGCTCGGCCTCGCTGATCTCCGGACCGGAGAGCGCGTCGCCGCGGTTGGCCTCCGTGATCGGCTCGCGCTCCAGACGCACCTCCTCGTGCCGCACCGGGACGGTCTGCTGCACCTCCTCGGTGACGACGTACTTGCGCAGCCGGGCCCGGCCGGTCTCGCGCCGCTCGACCCCGACCCGCAGCCGCTCCTCGGAGAGCGTCATGGCGTCGTCGTCGGGCGTGCCGGTGCGGTCCGAGCGGCCGCGCCCGGCGGTGCCCGCCATGCCCGCCGTCCCAGCCGTGCCGACCAGGCCCGCGGTGCCGGCCGCCGCGGCGGTGCCGGTGCCCGTGGTGTCCGTGCGCGTGTCGTCGTCGGACAGCACGCTGTCCCAGTTGACGTCGTAGTACTCGTAGAGGCGGTGTTCCTCGCTCGCCGACAGGTGCCCGCCCGCGTCGATGTCCACGCTGGGCGCGCCCTTGACCTTGTCCTTGTCGTAGGGCACCTCAAGGTGGTCCTCGACCAGGGAGGCGTCGTGGATGGGGATGAACGACTCCTTGGAGCCGAGCATGCCCGTCTTGACGCTGACCCACTCGGGGCGCCCGGTCATGTCGTCGAAGAAGACGTGCTTGGCGTCGCCGATCTTGTTGCCGTCGCCGTCGTAGACGGGATGGTCCAACAGCATCGTGATCTCTTCGCGGGTGATCATCTGGCCTCACCCTCCTTCCGGAGTGACACTTGTACGGTTTTCCGCATCAAGAGCCGGAAAACGGCACATGTGTCACAAATAGCACGCACTTTTCGAGTGTGCTTTCCCGTGGTGACCGGCGAGGGTGCCGGCGTCCGCCTCCTCGGCGGCGCGGGCCAGGTCGCGGCGGTCGGGACGGGTGCCGGCCGGGAGGACCGGCAGCACCCGGGCCTCGGCCACCAGGCCGCGCGCGCAGGCCACCCGCCACAGCGAGGCGAGCAGGGTGTCCTCGCCGACGAAGGCGGGCGTCGTGCTCACCGTCCGCCCGCCCGCCAGGTACCGGATGCGCACCGGCTGGACCAGCACGTCCGCGTCCAGCGCGGCCTGGAAGACGGCCCGCCGGTACCGCCCCCGGGCCCGGCCGCACCAGGTGCTGCCCTCGGGAAAGACGGCGACCGCGGCGCCACCGCGCAGTTCGGCGGCGATCCGGGCCACGGTGCCGGGCAGCGCCCGCAGCCGGTCCCGGTCGATGAACAGCACGCCGCCGCGGGCGGCCAGCCACCCGGCCACCGGCCAGCGCCGGATCTCCGTCTTGGCCACCATCCGGGCCGGCCGGACGGCGGCCAGCAGCGGGACGTCCAGCCAGGAGACGTGGTGCGCGACGAGCAGCAGCCCGCCGGCCGGCGGCGCGCTGCCGACGATCCGGACCCGGACCCCCGCCGCCCGCATGATCCACCGGGACCAGGCCCGCACCAGGGTGGCGGGCATCCGGTGCCCGACCGGCGTCAGCGCGATCCCGGCCAGCAGCAGGACGGCGACCGCCGTCAGCCGCAGCACGGCCCGGGGTACGGCCGCCGCGGTCCGCGCCCGTTCCACGCAGCCCTCGGGGGTGCAGGGCGCGCCGGGCAGCCAGCCGCTCACCGGGCGGCGGGCACGAGCGAGAGGAAGTGCCGCAGGTAGCGCGGGTTGACCCGGCTCATGGGCAGCAGCACGTACAGGTCGGCGACGCCGAAGTCGGGGTCGTGCGCGGGCTCCCCGCACACCCAGGCGCCCAACCGCAGGTAGCCGCGCAGCAGGGCCGGCACGTCGGCGGGCCCGGCCGGCGCCCCGGGGCGCGGGACCCACGGCAGCAGCGGCTGTACCCGGTACTCCTCGGGGGCCAGGTTCCGCTCCCGCACCCGGTCCCAGGTGGCCGCCGCGAGGGCGCCGCCGTCGGCGAGCGGAATGGAGCAGCAGCCGGCCAGCCACTCGTGGCCCCGGTCGGTCATGTAGCGGGCGATGCCGGCCCAGATGAGGCCGATGACAGCGCCGTCGCGGTGGTCGGGGTGGACGCAGGAGCGGCCGACCTCGACCAGGTCCGGGCGGATCGGGTCCAGCGCGGACAGGTCGAACTCGCTCTGCGCGTACAGCCGCCCGGCGACCGCGGCCCGCTCCGGCGGCAGCAGCCGGTAGGTGCCGACCACCTGGCCGCTGGTCTCCTCGCGCACCAGCAGGTGGTCGCAGTAGGCGTCGAAGGCGTCGCTGTCGAGGCCGGGCTGCGGACCGGACAGCAGCGCGCCCATCTCCCCGGCGAACACCTCGTGCCGCAGCCGCTGCGCGGCCCGGACCTCGTCCTCGTCGCGGGCGAGGGAGACGGTATAACGGACGGGTGCCGCGGGCTGCGGGGGACGGTCGACGGTCAGTACACCGCTCATGGCTGCTCTCCTGGTCAGGGGCCGGGCTCGCCACAGTTCTCCCGACCCCGGCTGTCCTGCGCATGACCAACGCCGGGAGAGCGGATGTGCGCTCGCTGAATCCCCGGGGCGCGACATGCGAGACGGGGCCGGAAGGAGCACCTCTCCCGGCCCCGCCCGTCCGCACATTGTCGGCGAACGTTCATGAAGACGCCCCTGAAAGGGGCGCGGGGAACTGCGCGACAAGCCACGACGCACCCGCACCCCGCAACGGCGCTACCGCTTCCCGGCCTTCCGAGTAGCCCGCAGCCACTCCCTGTTCATACTGGTGATCGACATCAGCGGAATCCCCTTGGGACAAGCGGTCGCACACTCACCCGCCAACGTGCACCCGCCGAACCCCTCCGCGTCCATCTGCCCCACCATGTCCAGCACCCGCGACTCCCGCTCGGGCGCCCCCTGCGGCAGCACGTTGAGATGATTCACCTTCGCGGACGTGAACAGCATCGCCGCCCCGTTGGGACAGGCCGCCACACACGCCCCGCACCCGATGCACTCCGCGTGCTCGAACGCGAAGTCCGCGTCGGCCTTCGGCACCGGCGTCGCGTGCGCCTCCGGCGCGGCCCCCGTCGGAGCGGTCACGTACCCGCCGGCCTGGATGATCCGGTCGAACGCGGACCGGTCCACCACCAGGTCCTTCACGACCGGGAACGCGGACGCCCGCCACGGCTCGATGTCGATGGTGTCGCCGTCCCGGAACGACCGCATGTGCAGCTGACAGGTGGTGGTCCGCTCCGGGCCGTGCGCGTCGCCGTTGATGACGAGCGAGCACGCGCCGCAGATGCCCTCGCGGCAGTCGTGGTCGAAGGCGACCGGGTCGTCGCCCTTGAGGATCAGCTCCTCGTTGAGGGTGTCGAGCATCTCCAGGAACGACATGTCCTGCGAGATCCCGTCCACCTCGTACGTGGACATGGCGCCTTCGGCGTCGGCGTTCTTCTGCCGCCAGACGCGCAGGGTGAGCCTCATGCGTAGCTCCGCTGGGTGGGGTGGACGTACTCGAAGACCAGGTCTTCCTTGTGCAGGACGGGCGCCTCGCCGGTGCCGGCGAACTCCCAGGCGGCGGCGTAGGAGAACTCCTCGTCGACCCGGGCCGCCTCGCCGTCCGGGGTCTGGGACTCCTCGCGGAAGTGGCCGCCGCAGGACTCGGCGCGGTGCAGCGCGTCGAGGCACATCAGCTCGGCCAGCTCCAGGTAGTCGACGACGCGGTTGGCCTTCTCCAGCGACTGGTTGAACTCCTCGCCGGTGCCGGGCACCTTGATCCGGCGCCAGAACTCCGCACGGATCTGCGGAATGCGTTCCAGGGCCTTGCGCAGGCCGGAGTCGGTGCGGGCCATGCCGCAGAACTCCCACATCAGCTCGCCGAGTTCGCGGTGGAAGGAGTCGGGGGTGCGGTCGCCGTCCACGGACAGCAGCAGGTTCAGCCGGTCCTGGGTCTCGGCCAGCACCTCCTGCACCACCGGGTGGTCGTCGCCGACCTCGTCCTTGTGGGGGTTGCGGGCGAGGTAGTCGTTGATGGTGGCCGGCAGCACGAAGTAGCCGTCCGCCAGGCCCTGCATCAGCGCGGAGGCGCCGAGCCGGTTGGCGCCGTGGTCGGAGAAGTTGGCCTCACCGACCGCGAACAGACCGGGGACGGTGGTCTGGAGGTCGTAGTCGACCCACAGGCCGCCCATCGTGTAGTGCACGGCGGGGTAGATCCGCATCGGCACCCGGTACGGGTCCTCGTCGGTGATCCGCTGGTACATGTCGAAGAGGTTGCCGTACTTCGCCTCGACGGCCCCCCGCCCCATCCGCTTGATGGCGTCCGCGAAGTCCAGGTACACGCCCTGCCCGCCGGGGCCCACGCCCCGCCCCTCGTCGCAGACGTTCTTCGCGGCACGGGAGGCGATGTCCCGGGGGACGAGGTTGCCGAAGGACGGGTAGATGCGCTCCAGGTAGTAGTCGCGCTCGTCCTCGGGGATCTTGTTGGCCGGGCGGTCGTCGCCCTTGGCCTTCGGCACCCAGATCCGGCCGTCGTTGCGCAGCGACTCGCTCATCAGCGTCAGCTTGGACTGGTGGTCGCCGGTGCGCGGGATGCAGGTGGGGTGGATCTGCGTGAAGCAGGGGTTGGCGAAGTAGGCGCCGCGCCGATGCGCCCGCCACACGGCGGTCGCGTTGGAGTTCATGGCGTTGGTCGACAGGTAGAAGACGTTGCCGTAGCCGCCGCTGGCCAGCACCACCGCGTCCGCGTAGTACGTGTCGATCTTCCCGGTGATCAGGTCCCGGGCGACGATCCCCCGGGCCCGCCCGTCGACCACGATCACGTCGAGCATCTCGGTACGGGGGTGCAGCTCGATGTTCCCGGCCGCCACCTGCCGGCTGAGCGCCTGGTAGGCGCCGAGCAGCAGTTGCTGGCCGGTCTGGCCACGGGCGTAGAACGTACGGGAGACCTGGACGCCGCCGAAGGAGCGGGTGTCGAGCAGACCGCCGTACTCGCGGGCGAAGGGCACGCCCTGCGCCACGCACTGGTCGATGATCTCGACCGAGATCTGGGCGAGCCGGTGGACGTTGGACTCGCGGGCCCGGAAGTCGCCGCCCTTGACCGTGTCGTAGAAGAGGCGGTGCACGGAGTCGCCGTCGTTGCGGTAGTTCTTCGCCGCGTTGATGCCGCCCTGGGCGGCGATGGAGTGGGCCCGGCGCGGGGAGTCCTGGTAGCAGAACTGGACGACGTGGTAGCCCTGTTCGGCGAGGGTGGCGCCGGCGGACCCGCCCGCGAGTCCCGTCCCCACCACGATCACCGTGTGCTTGCGCCGGTTGGCGGGGTTGACCAGCTTGGCCTCGAAGCGGCGCTTGTCCCAGCGCTCGTTGATCGGGCCCTCGGGGGCCTTGGCGTCGACGACCGGCGCGCCGGTCGGGTAGTCGGCGTAGGAAGTCATGTTCAGCTCACCACTCCGGTCATGACGCCCACGGGGACGGCGATGAAGCCGGCCGTGAGCAGCAGCGCGAGGACGTTCGCGACGGTCTTCAGGGCCCGGTCGCGGCTGCGGCTGCCGGCGCCGAGGGTCTGGGCGGCGCTCCAGAAGCCGTGCTGGATGTGCAGGCCGAGGGCGAGCATGGCGACGATGTAGATGACGTTGCCGTACCAGGTGGAGAAGGTGTCCACGACGTTCTGGTAGGGCTTGCCCGACTGGAAGCCGCCGGAGTGCACGGTGCCGGTGGTCAGGTCCAGGATGTGCCAGACGATGAACAGCGCGAGGATGATCCCGCCGTACCGCATGGTGTTCGTGGCGTAACTGGCCCGCTTGCGCTGGTGCACGTACTTGGTGGGCCGGGCCCTGAGGTCGCGGCGGCTGAGCTGGTACGCGGAGGTGGCGTGTGCGACGACGGCGACCACCAGCACGATCCGGACCAGCCACAGCGTCCACTCGTAGTGCATGAACGGCTCGCCGACCGTGCGCAGCCAGTGGGCGTAGTGGTTGAACTCCGCCGTGCCGAAGAAGATCTTCAGGTTGCCGATCATGTGGACGACCAGGTACAGCAGCATGATCAGTCCGCTGACCGCCATCACGGTCTTCTTGCCGACGGTGGAGTCCCACACGGTGCGTGCCATGGACGGCCGTCGGTCCGTCCGCGTTGCCAGAGCCATGTCACAAGACGCTAGGGCCGAGGAGCCCCATCGGTCCAAGACATGGTCCGGCTCGTTTCGATAGGCACTGTCTATCGAGTGCCTATGCTGGCGGCGTGCACTTCCAGCAGCTCCAGTACTTCGTGGCGGTGGCCGAGACCCGGCACTTCACCCGGGCCGCCGACCTCGTCCATGTCTCCCAGCCGTCGCTGTCCCAGCAGATCAAGGCGCTGGAGCGGGAGCTGGGCGCGGATCTGTTCCAGCGGGCCCGGGGCAACATCACGCTGACCGACGCCGGGGAGGCGCTGCTGCCGCTGGCCCGGCGCATCCTCGCCGACGCGGACACCGCCCGGCACGAGGTGCGGGAGCTGGTGGAACTGCGCGGCGGCCGGGTCCGGCTCGGCGCCACGCCGAGCCTGTGCACCGGTCTGCTCCCCGACGTGCTGCGCGCCTTCCACGACCGCTATCCCGGCATCCGGCTGCTGATCGAGGAGGGCGGCAGCCACGACCTGGTACGGGAGCTGGCGCGCGGGGCGCTGGACCTGGCGCTGGTGGTGCTGCCGCTGCCCACGCCGTCGCCGGCGCTGACCACGGTGGAGCTGCTGCGGGAGGACCTGGTGGTGGTGTCGTCGCCGGAGGAGCCGCGGCCCGGCGGCGGGCGGCGGGCGGTGGACATCGGGGACCTGGAGGGCGAGCGCCTTGTGATGTTCCGGCACGGCTACGACCTGCGGGAGCTGACCGTGGCGGCGTGCCGCTCCGCGGGGTTCGAGCCGGACTTCGCGGTGGAGGGGGGCGAGATGGACGCCGTCCTCGGTTTTGTCCGGGCGGGGCTGGGGATCGCCGTCGTCCCCCGCATGGTGGCCGCGCGGTCCGGCCGGGGGCTGCGGGTCACCCCGCTGGCCCGGCCGGGGCTGCACCGCACCATCGCGCTGGCCCACCGCAGCGACGTGGCTCCGCCGAGGGCCGCGCGGGAACTCCAGAGGATGTTGCTGGAACGGTGAGGTGATGCTGTTGAGGGGCGCGGGGCTGTATCCCTATGCGGCTCCGCCGCGTGGGCGCGCTCAGCCACGACGAAGCCCGCACGTCTCGTCGTCGGGTGCGGGCTCGTTCTGGCTGGTCGCGCAGTTCCCCGCGCCCCTTTCGGGGCGCCTCGCCTCATCACCCCGTCGCGTCCACCAATGCCAGCTCGTGCAGCCGTTCCGGCGGGCCCGGACGGGCGTAGTACCAGCCCTGGGCCGTGTCGCAGCCCAGTATCCGGAGCTGTTCCGCCTGCGCGCCGGTCTCCACGCCCTCCACGGTGACCGTCAGGTCGAGGCCGTGGGCGAGGGAGACGATGCCCTCGACGATCCTCAGGTCGACCGGGTCGGCCGGGAACCGCTGCATGCTCTGGGTGAAGGAGCGGTCCAGTTTCAGCACGCTCACCGGCAGCCGGCGCAGGTTGGCCAGGTTGGAGTAGCCGGTGCCGAAGTCGTCCAGAGCGATGTCCACGCCCATCTCGGCAAGGCGCCGCAGGGGCTTGAGGAGATCGTCGTCCGCGCCGATCAGGGCCGACTCGGTCACCTCCAGGCACAGGGCGTCCGGCGCGACCCCGGCCCGCTCCAGGATGTCGACGGTGTCCTGGACCAGCCCGGGGTGGGTGAGCTGGCAGGGCGACAGATTGACGTTGATCCGCAGCGGGTCCGCGCCGCCGTCGCCGTACAGTTCCCGCCAGGCGCGGGCCTGCCGCACCGACTGCTCCAGCACCCAGCGGCCCAGCGGCACGATCAGACCGGTGTGCTCGGCGAGCGGGATGAAGCGGTCCGGACCGAGCACGCCGTGCTGCGGGTGCAGCCAGCGCACCAGCGCCTCCGCGCCGCGCACGCTGCCGTCGCCGAGGTGGACCAGCGGCTGGTACTCGATGAAGAACTCGCCGCGCTCCAGGGCGGCGGGCAGCGCCGTGGTCAGTCCGTGCCGGGTGATGGCGCGGGCGTCGGCCTCCGGGTCGGCCAGTTCGTAGCGGTTGCCGCCCGCCGACTTGGCCCGGTACATGGTGATGTCGGCGCTGCGCAGCACCTCGGCCGCGCTGCGCTCCCCCGCCGGTCCCTCCACGATGCCGATGGAGCCGCGCACGGTGATCTCCCGGCCGTCGATGCCGATCGGCGCGAGCAGCGCGTTCATGATCCGGCCGGCCAGTTCGTCCACCTCGTGCGCGGTGTCCGTACCGCAGGTCAGCGCCACGAACTCGTCGCCGCCGAGCCGGGCCACCATCTCGCCGGGCGCGGTGGCGCAGCCCTGGAGCCGGTCGGCGACCTCCACCAGGAGCCGGTCGCCGGCCGCGTGGCCGAGGCTGTCGTTGACGGTCTTGAAGCCGTCCAGGTCGAGGTAGCACAGGCCGAAGCGCTGGCCCTCACCGGCGTTCAGCGCCTTCTCCAGGCGTTCGAAGAAGAAGCTGCGGTTGGGCAGGCCGGTGAGCGCGTCGTGGGTGGCCTCGTAGCGCAGCCGCAGGTTGAGCAGCCGACGCTCGGTGGTGTCCTCCATCAGCGCGAGCTGGTACTGCGGGACGCCGTCGGCGTCGCGCAGCAGGGAGACGGTCAGGTTGGTCCACAGCACGGTGCCGTCGGGCCGGTAGAACGCCTTCTCCAGGTGGTAGTGCTCGCGCTCGCCGCGCACCAGTTCGTCGTAGAGCCGCCAGGTCTGCGGGGCGTCGTCGGGGTGGGTCCAGTCCCGTACCCGGCCCTGGCGCAGCTTCTGGTCGGTGAGGCCGAACATGCGGGTCAGCGCCTCGTTGACCTGGAGGATGTTGCCGTCGAGGTCGGCGATGCCGATGCCTATGGCGGCGCCCTCGAAGACCGCGCGGAAGCGGGCCTCGCTGGCGTGCAGCGCGGCGGCCACCACGCCCTGCGCCTTCAGTGCGGCCTGCGCGATGGCCTCCTGCTCGGCCAGGGTACGGGCGCGCAGCGCCTGGGCGAAACCGGCCGCCATCGCGTGCTGCATCCGCGCCGAGCGGGCCCGCAGGTCCTCCTGGTCGCCGCCCTCGCCGCAGTAGAGCACCAGGTAGGCGTCGACGCAGTCCAGGGTGCGGCTGAGCGCCTCGGGGTCGGTGCAGTGCGCGTCGACCAGGGCGGCGCCGACCGCCTTGGCCGCCTCCGCCTCGAAGGCGCGGGCGCGCAGCACCTCGCTCAGCCGCCGGGCCAGTGGCAGCAGTTCGGCCTCGAACTCCGGCCGGGTCGACGACGTCGTGGTGACGGGGAACACCGCCCGGCTCCAGATCGTGGCGAACCTGCGCAGTCTGTCCTCGGGCCCGTCCGGCTGCGCCATCACGCGGTACGCCCCACGCCGGCGAAACCGGAGAAGGCGTAGGGGTCCTCGCCCTCCGGTGCCTCCTCGGGGCGCCAGCGCGCCATCGGCACCAGTCCGGGTTCCACCATGTCGTACCCCTCGAAGAACCGCGCGATCTCCTCGCGCGTGCGCATGATCAGCGGGTTGCGGATGTCCTTGTACACGTCCACCGCGCCCGAGGCCCGCTCGGGCGGCAGCGGGATGTGCTCGTACGCGGCGTGCGTGAGGACGAGCATGCTGCCGGGCGCGAGCGCGGAGCTCAACTCGGCCACCGCCGCGTACGGGTCGTCCTCGTCTGCCACGAAGTGCAGTATGGCAACGAGCAGCAGGGCCACCGGCCGATTCAGGTCGATCAGCCGCTCCACCTGCTCGGCGGCGAGGATCTCGCGCGGCCCCAGCAGGTCGGCGGCGACCACGTCCGCGTCCGCGTCGCCGGCCAGCACCGCCTGGCTGTGCGCGACCGCCACCGGGTCGTGGTCGACGTAGACCACCCGGGCGCCGGGACAGGCCCGTCGGGCCACCTCGTGGACGTTGCCGAAGGTCGGGATGCCGGAGCCGATGTCCAGGAACTGGGTGATGCCCTCGCCGGCCGCGAAGCGCACGGCACGGCGCATGAACGCCCGGTTGGCCTGCATCGCCTTGGGCAGTCCCGGCATGAACTCCATGGCCCGGCGGGCCGCTTCCCGGTCGACCTCGAAATTGTGCGAACCGCCCAGGTAGAAGTCGTAGATGCGGGACACGCTGGGCACCGTGATGTCAATGCTCCGCGGGGCCCAGGCGGGACGCTCCATCTGGTTCTCCAAGGCTCAAGGCGATCCGGTGTTCGAGCAGAGGCTACTGATCGCCCGCCAAAGGAGCGAGCGGAAACGGAAATTGACCATCCGTTCCCGGTCACTGCCGGTGGCACGTGCCGCCCGCGCGGCAGCGCGCAGTGGGCCGCCCCTCCGCGCCGAGGCGGAGGGGCGGCCCACTGCTCCTGTGCTACTTCTTGACCGGCTTTCCGTCGGGTGCGACGGCGTACCAGGTGCCGCCGACGCCCTGGCCGTTGATGTCACCGGGCTCCGCGTCGCCGGCGAAGGTGTACAGCGGCCAGCAGTCGAGGGTCTGCTGGGCCGCGCCGTCCGGCCGGGTGAAGCTCATCAGGCCCTTCTTCTCCACGTTCTCCGTGTCGTCGGCCTCCACGGGGGCGACGACCGGCCATTTCTTCAGGCAGTCGCCGGTGCAGGCGGAGACCGGGTCGGGCCAGGCCACGTCCTTCAGGAAGCGGTAGACCGTCATCCCGTCCTTGTCGACGACGATCTCGCCGAGGTCGGGGTCCTGGCGGGTGGACAGGCCGGGCCGGGCCGCCTTCGTGCCGTCGGCGGCGAGCGCGAACCACTTGTCGTTCACGCCCTGGCCCTTGACGTCCCCGGCCGCCGTGTCCTTGGCGTAGCGGTACGCCGGCCAGCCGCCGATGGTCAGCTGTTTGGTGCCGTCGGCGCGAGTGACCTCGCCGAGCAGGGACTCGTCGATGCCCTCGCCGGCGATCGCGTCGTCGGCGGCCACCGGCGGCCAGGCCGTGGCGCAGTCCGCCTCGCAGGTCGTCTTCGGCGGCTTCGCGGTGTCGGCGTCGAACCGGTACAGGGTGCGGCCGGCGCCGTCGGTCACCAGCTCGCCGAGTTCGTCGTCGGCGGCGACGGACAGCTTGCCCGCGGCGGCCGGGCTCGCCGACCGCGCGTCCCCGGCGTCCGCGCCGAGCCCCTGGCCCGCGCCGACCGTGCCGATCTCGCCGGGCTGGGCCGAGGCGCCCACGTTCTGGCTGCCGCCCGCGGCGCCGCCGTCCTGACCGCACGCCGTCGTCAGCGCCAGCACCACCGCGGCGCTCGCCACGAGTGAGGCGTTTCGCCACGAGGTCCTCATCGTCAACTCCCCCTTCTTGGATGGGTGGTGCGGAGAACTGCCGCTCCCCGCACGGCAGGGGGTACGCACGGGCGGCCCGGTGGTGTTCAACGGCGGCGGGGTTTTCTTCAACAGCGCGTGCCGTTCCCTCGAGTTGGCCATACGTACGTGCGAGCCGGATCCCTCCTTCGGGGCAATCCGGTGCCATCTCGGCGTGCCCCGTCGCGGCACGCTCCATGATTCGCCACGTGCATGCACCCGAACCGATCCGATCCGCCCCCGCCGGACGGACGTTGGCCCTGGTGACGCTGGCCTTCGCACTCGCCGGCGCTCCCGCGGCCCCCGCGGCGGCGGACGCGTGCGCGTACGTGTCGAACGGCCCGGGGGACACCAGGGCCGCGGCGGTCGCCGGCAGCGGCGGCACCTGGCCCACGTTCCCGCCGTGCCCGCCGCCCACGCCGACTCCTACGCCCACGCCCACGCCGCCCGAGCCGCCGAAGCCGACGCCCCCGAAGCCGACGCCGCCCAAACCCCCTGCCCCGCCCCCTCGGACGCCGTCCGCGCCGGTCCGTCCCACGTCCGAGC
>NZ_JBQOUX010000009.1:0-112330 GCF_052216785.1 Streptomyces sp. JW3
CCCCCCCCCCCCCCCCCCCCCCCCCCCCCCCCACCGATCCGAAAGCCGCTGTCACCACTCGTCCGAAAGCCGCCATCACCGGAGATCCGGAAAGCCGCCGTTACCGGGGATCCGGAAGGCCGCTGTTTCCGGGGTCCGAAAGCCGCCGTCACCGGGATTCGAAAGCCGCTGTCGCCAGGGTCCGCGGACAGCACAGGGCCCCGGAACCGGCGCAAGGGTCCCGGGGCCCGGTCAGGACGGCGGGGCCCGGACGGGGCCCGCGCGCCGTGACGGTCAGACGCGGCGCAGCACCGCCACCACCTTGCCGAGGATGGTCGCGTCGTCGCCGGGGATCGGCTCGTACGCCGAGTTGTGCGGGAGCAGCCAGACGTGGCCGTCCTCGCGCTTGAAACGCTTGACCGTGGCCTCGCCGTCGAGCATCGCGGCGACGATGTCACCGTTCTCGGCGACCGGCTGGCGGCGGACCGTGACCCAGTCGCCGTCGCAGATGGCAGCCTCGATCATCGAGTCGCCGACCACCTTGAGCACGAACAGCTCGCCGTCACCGACCAGCTGCCGGGGCAGCGGGAAGACGTCCTCGACGGACTCCTCGGCGAGGATCGGGCCGCCGGCCGCGATGCGCCCGACGAGCGGCACGTACGACGCGGCCGGCTTGCCCGCGGTGTCCGTGGGCTGCACGGAGGCGGCCTGGTCGGAGCCGCGCACCTCGTAGGCGCGCGGGCGGTGCGGGTCGCGGCGCAGGAAACCCTTGCGCTCCAGCGCCATCAGCTGATGGGCGACGGAGGACGTGCTGGAGAGGCCGACGGCCTGGCCGATCTCCCGCATCGACGGCGGGTAGCCCCGGCGCTGGACCGAGTCCCGGATGACTTCGATCACCCGGCGTTGGCGGTCGGTGAGTCCTGAGCTGTCCGCCCTGATTCCTGGAGGTCGGCCCGGCATCGAGCGCTTGACCCCCTCGGGATTCGTGGCTTCGTTCATCGCGTGCACCGGCTCGATCCGCCCAGCGGAGCGGTCCTGGGCGGTGATGGCGGCACTGTCTGCGGTGGTGGTCACGTCGGCCCCTCTCGATGGTCTCCCTGCTGGACAACGGTAGTTGCTTTCGAAAGGTTGCGCCAAACACACGTTCGAGTGAAAAAACGCGGTTTGCCTGACGTGATCAGGTGTCCAGGTGTATCGCCTTATCGCCCCACGGGGTTCGGCGGACATAAAGGTCCATTGCTGTACCCTTCACCGCCGGGTGTGACCTCGCGAGCCGTGCCCCAGTCTGCCATTCGGCATTCCGTCGGACGGGGAGCGGTCCCCATCTGTGCGGGAGTCCCACCTCGCCTCCCCGCGGCGCCCACGGTATCTCCGCACGCGCCACGCCGGTAGCTGGTGCCCACGCGCGCGTGCCGTGCCGTCCGGCCCGCCGGATGCGCGGCCGTACGGGTCCCGGATTCGCGAACGCGCATGTTCCGGCTTTGCGGTCGCGCACGCGCGGCCCGGTCGGCGGCGCCGCGCCGGCGGACCGCGCGCGGTGCTGGGGACGGGCCCGGAAGCGGGCCCGGTGGCGGTCCCGGTGAGGACCCCGGCCGGGTGCGGTCCGGTTCGCCGAGGTGAACGGCCGGGTGGTGGGTGCCTGCCGGGGTGCGACACGCGTGACGGCGTGGATGTATGAGCCAATCCCCATATCTAGTGGTTGGATTGCATCAGTGGCCCACAAGTTGTGGTCCCCCCGGTCTTGAGGCTGGTGGCGATCGCCTATGCTGGGGGCTGCTTCGAGGGGCCTGAAGGCCCTTGTGAGGCTATTGAGTCTGCCGTGAGGAGGGTTGGAGCCCCATGCACTGCCCCTTCTGCAGGCACCCCGACAGCCGCGTCGTCGACAGCCGTACGACCGACGACGGCACGTCGATCCGCAGGCGCCGCCAGTGCCCTGACTGCTCCCGTCGGTTCACGACCGTGGAGACCTGCTCACTGATGGTGGTCAAGCGGTCCGGAGTCACCGAACCGTTCAGCCGCACCAAGATCATCAACGGTGTGCGCAAGGCGTGCCAGGGCCGGCCCGTCACCGAGGACGCGCTCGCCCAGCTCGGCCAGCGGGTCGAGGAGGCGGTGCGGGCCACCGGAAGCGCCGAGCTGACCAGTCACGACGTGGGGCTGGCCATACTCGGCCCGCTCCAGGAGCTGGATCTCGTCGCCTACCTGCGGTTCGCCTCGGTCTACCGGGCGTTCGACTCGCTCGAGGACTTCGAGGCCGCGATCGAGGAACTCAGGCAAGAGACGGGACGGCCCGGCGAGGGCGGCGGCGACGGCGCCGGCGCGGGGAGCCAGGAAGAAAACGGCCGCGGGCCCGAGGGGGCGACGCAGGTCCCCGAGCCCGCAGGCGCCGCCGACTGACCGGCGGGCCGGCCCTCGCCCCTCCAAGAGTGAGGACCGGGGCCCGGCCGGACGGCGGCGAAGAAGAGACCTGTTGCGGGCCGTGCCAGGGGGCTCGCAGCACCAGACAGAACACCGTGTCACGGGAACATCGTGGCACTTCAGGGCGTTTTCGCCCGTACAGGGAGGCGGCATGACAGAGACGGCGAGCGGTCCGGCACGGAGTTCCCGCGCCAAGGGCACGAAGGCGAGCAAGGGACTCCGCGTCGAGCGCATCCACACCACCCCGGGGGTGCACCCCTACGACGAGGTGGCCTGGGAGCGTCGTGACGTCGTCATGACCAACTGGCGCGACGGCTCGGTCAACTTCGAGCAGCGCGGCGTGGAGTTCCCCGACTTCTGGTCGGTGAACGCGGTCAACATCGTCACCAGCAAGTACTTCCGGGGTGCCGTCGGCACCCCGCAGCGCGAGACCAGCCTCAAGCAGCTGATCGACCGCATCGTGAAGACGTACCGGAAGGCCGGCGAGGACTACAAGTACTTCGCCTCGCCCGCCGACGCCGAGATCTTCGAGCACGAGCTGGCCTACGCCCTCCTGCACCAGATCTTCAGCTTCAACAGCCCCGTCTGGTTCAACGTGGGCACGCCCCAGCCGCAGCAGGTCTCCGCCTGCTTCATCCTGTCCGTCGACGACTCCATGGAGTCGATCCTCGACTGGTACAAGGAAGAGGGCATGATCTTCAAGGGCGGCTCCGGCGCCGGCCTGAACCTCTCCCGGATCCGTTCCTCCAAGGAACTGCTGTCCTCCGGTGGCAACGCCTCCGGCCCGGTCTCCTTCATGCGCGGCGCCGACGCCTCGGCCGGCACCATCAAGTCCGGCGGCGCCACCCGCCGCGCGGCCAAGATGGTCATCCTGGACGTCGACCACCCCGACGTCGAGGACTTCATCCAGACCAAGGTCTCGGAGGAGGAGAAGATCCGCGCCCTGCGCGACGCGGGCTTCGACATGGACCTGGGCGGCGACGACATCACGTCCGTCCAGTACCAGAACGCCAACAACTCGGTCCGCGTGAACGACGAGTTCATGAAGGCGGTCGAGCAGGGCGGCAAGTTCGGCCTGCGGGCCCGGATGACCGGCGAGGTCATCGAAGAGGTCGAGGCCAAGGGCCTGTTCCGCAAGATGGCCGAGGCCGCCTGGGCCTGTGCCGACCCGGGCATCCAGTACGACGACACCATCAACCACTGGCACACCTGCCCGGAGTCCGGCCGGATCAACGGCTCCAACCCGTGCAGCGAGTACATGCACCTGGACAACACGTCCTGCAACCTCGCCTCGCTGAACCTGATGAAGTTCCTGAAGGACGACGGCAAGGGCAACCAGTCCTTCCAGGCCGACCGCTTCCAGAAGGTCGTCGAGCTGGTCATCACCGCGATGGACATCTCGATCTGCTTCGCGGACTTCCCGACCCAGAAGATCGGCGAGAACACCCGCGCCTTCCGCCAGCTCGGCATCGGCTACGCCAACCTCGGCGCCCTGCTGATGGCCACCGGCCACGCGTACGACTCCGACGGCGGCCGCTCCCTGGCCGGTGCCATCACCTCCCTGATGACCGGCACCGCCTACCGCCGCTCCGCCGAGCTGGCCGCGGTCGTCGGCCCGTACGACGGCTACGCCCGCAACGCGGACGCCCACAAGCGGGTCATGAAGCAGCACTCCGACGCCAACGGCACGGCCGTGCGCATGGACGACCTGGACACCCCGGTCTGGGCCGCCGCCACCGAGTCCTGGCAGGACGTACTGCGCCTCGGCGAGAAGAACGGTTTCCGTAACTCCCAGGCGTCCGTCCTCGCCCCGACCGGCACCATCGGTCTGGCGATGTCCTGCGACACCACCGGTGTCGAGCCCGACCTCGCGCTGGTCAAGTTCAAGAAGCTGGTCGGCGGCGGCTCGATGCAGATCGTCAACGGCACCGTGCCGCAGGCCCTGCGCCGCCTGGGCTACCAGGAGGAGCAGATCGAGGCGGTCGTCGCCCACATCGCCGAGCACGGCAATGTGATCGACGCCCCCGGCCTCAAGCCCGAGCACTACGAGGTGTTCGACTGCGCCATGGGCGAGCGGGCCATCTCCCCGATGGGCCACGTGCGCATGATGGCCGCGATCCAGCCGTGGATCTCCGGTGCCATCTCCAAGACGGTCAACATGCCGGAGTCGGCGACCGTTGAGGAGGTCGAGGAGATCTACTACGAGGCCTGGAAGCTCGGCGTCAAGGCGCTCGCGATCTACCGCGACAACTGCAAGGTGGGCCAGCCGCTCTCGGCCAAGACCAAGGACACCAAGGCGGAGCAGGCCGAGGCGCCCGCGCCCGTCGAGGCCAAGGTCGAGAAGGTCGTCGAGTACCGCCCGGTCCGCAAGCGCCTCCCGAAGGGACGTCCCGGCATCACCACGTCCTTCACCGTCGGCGGCGCCGAGGGCTACATGACCGCCAACTCCTACCCGGACGACGGCCTGGGCGAGGTCTTCCTGAAGATGTCCAAGCAGGGCTCGACCCTCGCGGGCATGATGGACGCCTTCTCCATCGCGGTCTCCGTCGGCCTCCAGTACGGCGTGCCGCTGGAGACGTACGTCTCGAAGTTCACCAACATGCGCTTCGAGCCGGCCGGTATGACGGACGACCCGGACGTGCGGATGGCGCAGTCGATCGTCGACTACATCTTCCGCCGTCTGGCGCTGGACTTCCTGCCCTTCGAGACCCGCTCCGCGCTCGGCATCCACTCCGCCGAGGAGCGCCAGCGGCACCTGGAGACCGGCTCCTACGAGCCGTCCGACGACGAGGTCGACGTCGAGGGCCTGGCCCAGTCGGCGCCGCGCGCCCAGGAGCTGAAGGCGGTGGCCACGCCGAAGGCCGAGGTCGAGGCGGCCAAGCCCGCTCCCAAGCAGGCGCACACCAGCGCCGAGCTGGTGGAGATGCAGCTGGGCATCCAGGCCGACGCCCCGCTGTGCTTCTCCTGCGGCACCAAGATGCAGCGGGCCGGTTCCTGCTACATCTGCGAGGGCTGCGGCTCGACCAGCGGGTGCAGCTGACACCCGGTGACGCATGAGTAAGGGGCGCCGGCCAATGGCCGGCGCCCCTTACTCATGTACGGCGCTCAAGGCCGCCGGGTGGCTCCCATGGTCCTGGTGAAGTCGGCGGGATCGTCCTCGTAGCCGTGCACACCGGCGCGGAACTCCCACGCCCCGTCCGCGTCCCGGACGAACTCGGCGACCGTCGCCGCCGTCGACCCCAGGACCTCGCCGAAGTCGGTCGCGGCCAGCTCGGTGTAGCCCTCACGGATGCGCAGGCCCGGGTGGGTCACGCCGACGAAGGTGCGCCGGCCGGAGCGCTGCTGTATGACCACACCGACCACCACGCGCGCGTACCGCGCGTCGAGCCGTTCCACTTCCAGCGTCATGACCTCGTCGAAGCCGAAGCCCTTGCCGTCCTGGCTGTCCCGGTTGAGATAGATGGTGCCGTCCGGGGAACGGCTGTCGAAGTGCACCACATAGGAGGGATCACCGTACGGATCGCCCGCCAGGTAGGTCGCGGCGACCAGGTCCAGATCGGCCGGCGGCTCGCCCGCCGGGTTCGGGTCCCATCTCAGGGCGACCTCGACCTTGCCGATCCCCTTGCTGAGGCCGTTCACTCACTTCCCCTTCCCGGTAGCCCGTCCTGCCCGTGCACGCCAACTCCCGAACAGCGACGGCCGGTTGTCCATCCTGCCACGCATGCGCGGGCCGGAGCGGAAAGCAGACTTCGCAAGGGCGACCGGGGCCGTGTTTCCTGGCCGTACGATGGCGCGGTGCTGGTCAAGTGGATTCGCTGCACCGTGGTGGACCGCCGCGGTTTCGAGCGGGGGCAGCGAAAGTGGGCGGGGCTTCCGGGGGAGCCGGGTTTTCGCGGACAGGGCGGTGGCTGGAGCCGGATACGGCCGGACGTGGCGCACGTCTTCACCTTCTGGGAGAGCCGCACCTTCTACGACTCCTTCATGGCCCGTTCCCACGACCGGCTCGCGGCGTCCCAGTCGGGCACCTTCAAGAACGCCAGGACCAGGCTCTTCGACCACCGCTTCGATGTGAAGACCGGCTTCGAGCCGCGGTTCACGGACGCCGATCTGGTACGGGTGGCCCTCTGCCGGGCCCACGAGGAGCGCGCCGAGCACTTCGTCCTGATGCAGGAGAAGGTGTGGAACCCCGCGATGGCCGGTTCGCCCGGCATGATCCGCGGCCTGTTCGGCGAAGCGCCGGGCCACGAGTACCTGGTGCTGTCGATGTGGCAGGCCGCCGCCGAGCACGGCAAATACCGCGCCGAGCGGGTGGAGCGGCTCGCCCTGCGGGCCCAGACGGAGGCCGACATCGCGGCGCTCACCGGGGACATCGTGGAGCTGGAACCGTCCTGGACGGTGTGAGGCCCTGTGTGACGTACGCCGTATGGAGGCCGCCCGGGTGCTCGGCGGCGGCCGGCGCGATCTAGGGTCTTGGCATGGCACGACCACGGCGCATCGTCCTTGTCCGGCACGGAGAGTCAACCGGCAACCTCGACGACTCCGTGTACGAGCGCGAGCCCGACCACGCCCTGGGGCTGACCGAGCAGGGCTGGCGCGAGGCCGGGCGGACGGGCGAGAAACTGCGCGAGGTGTTCGGCCGCGAACGGGTCAGCGTGTACGTCTCCCCCTACCGGCGCACGCACGAGACCCTGCGAGCCTTCCGTCTCGACCCCGAACTCATACGGGTACGGGAGGAGCCCCGGCTGCGCGAGCAGGACTGGGGGAACTGGCAGGACCGCGAGGACGTACGCCTCCAGAAGGCGTACCGCGACGCCTACGGCCACTTCTTCTACCGCTTCGCCCAGGGCGAGTCCGGCGCGGACGTGTACGACCGGGTGGGCGGCTTCCTGGAGAGCCTGTTCCGCAGCTTCGAGGACCCCGACCACCCGCCCAACGTGCTCCTGGTGACGCACGGGCTGGCCATGCGGCTGTTCTGCATGCGGTGGTTCCACTGGACGGTCGCGGAGTTCGAGTCGCTGTCCAACCCGGGGAACGGCGAGATACGGATGCTCGTTCTCGATGACGACGGGCGGTATCGGCTCGACCGGCCGTTCCACCGCTGGCGCGATCCGGAACCGTACTGGATGACTGGATGACTGGATGACTCATGACTGGATGGCGGACCAGATGGCCGGTTCACCAGGTGACCAGGTGACCAGGTGACCAGGTGGACTGGATGAGCGGACCCGATGACTGGACGGGAGGGCAGGGCCATGACGACCGCACATTCTGCTGCCGAGGAGCGTCCTTTCCCGGCCGAGGAGCGCCTGGACCGGGCCCTGGCCAGTCTGCGCGGGCTGTCGGTGGGCGACGCGCTGGGCTCGCAGTACTTCGTGCCCGTCAACCTTCCCCTGCTGAAGCGGCGTGAGGTACCGCCCGGAATCTGGCAGTGGACGGACGACACGGAGATGGCCTGCTCCGTGGTGGCCGTGCTCGCCGCCCACCAACGCGTCGACCAGGACGCGCTGGCCCGCTCCTTCGCCGAGCACCACGACTTCGACCGGGGGTACGGCCCCGCGGTCAACCGGCTGCTGCGGCTGGTCCGCGAGGGCGGTGACTGGCGGGAACTCGCCGCCGCGCTCTTCGACGGACGGGGCTCCTGGGGCAACGGCGCCGCGATGCGGATCGCCCCGCTGGGCGCCTGGTACGCGGACGATCCCGAGCAGGCCACACATCAGGCGGAGATCTCCGCCTACCCCACGCACCAGCACCGGGAAGCGGTGGTCGGAGCCATGGCCGTGGCCGCTGCCGCCGCGCTGGCCGCGACGCCCGACGGCCCGCCGGACGTGGAGGCGCTCCTCGACGGGGTGATCGCCCTGGTACCGGGGAAGAGCGCGGTCGGCGCGGGACTGCGCCGGGCCCGGGACATGCTCGACTACGGTGACGCGGGCACGGTGGCGGCGGTCCTTGGCTGCGGGCGGCGTACCACCGCTCATGACACGGTGCCGTTCGCGATCTGGTCGGCCGCGCGAGCCCTCGGAGACTACGAAGGGGGCTTTTGGACCACGGCCCAGGTCGGTGGGGACGTGGACACGACCTGCGCCATCGTGGGAGGTGTGATCGCGGCGGGCCGGGCCGGGGCCCCGCCCACGGCCTGGGTGGAGCGGACGGAAGCGCTGCCGGACTGGCTGGCGGCGGAAGTCTGAGCCGCCGTGCCGGTAACTCACCGCATCCATCGGGAACTCTCTGTGACCGGCCACTCGTTGTCGTGGCAAGTGCGGTGTGACCTCCATGCATGAGGCAGGGAGGCCGCGCACCGATCGGCCGAGCGTCAGGAGGAGGTCATGGAGTCCCTGTCCGTCCTGATCATTTTCGTATCGGTCGCCTTGCTCGCCGTCCTGCTCGCCGTCTTGTTCGTCGTCTTGTTGTTCGTCGTCCCTTGGGTGTGGCCGGCCCTGGCGCCGTCGGCTGTGCCGCCCGGCGGGCGGCGGACGGGAAGCGCCCGCTCCCTGGCGTCACGGACGGTCATGAAACCGCCGGACGGAGCCGTGAGCCGACGAGACGACGGCCGGCAGGTGGCGGAGTACAGACCTGTCGGCCGGTCTCGGCCGGCCCGCGGGGTGGTCACCTCATCTGGCGGCGGGTCCGGCGGTCCCGGACAGAGCCTCCAGGTCGCTTTTGCGGACCCGGATCACCAGCCAGGCCGTGGCCAGGGCGAGCACGGCCATCACGGCGGCCGGGATGAACGACGCGGAGATGCCCTGTGCCAGTACGTCGTGCCCCCAGGGTGCGGGAAGCTGCTGGGTCCGGGCGAACTCCGCCTTCTGCTCCGGCGAGCTGTCGGCGAGGAAGCTCGGCAGTTGCTTCTCCGCCTCGTTCCTGCTCGCCGTGCCGAACACGGTCGTCAGGATGGACAGCCCGAGGGCCCCGCCGACCTGCTGCATGGTGTTGAGCAGGCCGGAGGCCGCGCCGGCCTCGTGCTGGGCGACGCCGGAGACCGCGGTGAGCGTCAGCGTGACGAAGTTCAGCCCCATTCCGAAACCGAAGATGAGCATGGGGCCCAGTACCCCGCCCGCATACGTGCTGTCGGAACGGATGAGCGCCTGCCAGGCCAGTCCGATCGCCGCGAGCGTCGAGCCGGCGACCATGAACGGCTTGGGACCGAGGACGGGGAGGAAGCGCTGGGACAGGCCGGCACCCAGCGCGATCACCACGGTGACCGGCAGGAAGGCGAGCCCGGCTTCGATGGGGGTGTAGCCCAGTACGTTCTGGACGAACAGCACGATGTAGAAGAACATCCCGAACATCGCGGCGGCCAGGCTCAGCATGATCACATACGTGCCGGAGCGGTTGCGGTCGGTGAACATTCGCAGCGGGGTGATCGGTTCCCGGGCCCGGGACTCGATGCGGACGAACGCCAGCAGCAGGACCACGGCGGCCCCGAAGGAGCCGATGGTCAGGCTGTCCCGCCAGCCCTCGTCCGCGGCCCTGATGAAGCCGTAGACAAGGGTCGCCATGCCCGCCGTGGAGGTCACCGCACCGGCGATGTCGAAGCGGCCGGAGTGCCGTTCGGACTCGTTGATGTACAGCGGGGCGAGGGCGGCGATCAGCAGGCCGATGGGCACGTTGACGAAGAGCACCCAGCGCCAGTCGAGCCATTCGGTGAGCATGCCGCCCGCCAGCAGGCCTATGGCACCGCCTCCCGCGGAGACGGCGGCGAAGACACCGAAGGCGCGGTTGCGCTCGGGACCCTCGGGGAACGTCGTGGTGATGAGAGCCAGAGAGGTGGGGGACGCGATCGCGCCGCCCATGCCCTGAAGCACCCGTGCGGCTAGCAACTGCCAGGGCTCCTGGGCGAATCCGCCGAGCAGTGAGGCGAAGGTGAAGATCAGGATGCCGGCCATGAAGACCCGGCGGCGGCCCAGGATGTCACCGGCCCGGCCGCCGAGGAGCAGCAGACCGCCGAAGGTGAGCGTGTAGGCACTGACCACCCAAGTGAGGTCGGTGGTGCTGAACTTCAGGGCGTCTTGAATGTGCGGGAGAGCGATGTTCACAATCGTCGCGTCGAGTACCACCATGAGTTGGCAGGCCGCGATGACGGTGAGCGCGATGCCGGGGCGTTGGTTCCTGCGGGCCTGGCCCGGCTTCGGGTCCTGGAGTAATGGAGAGGTTGTCACTGTGAATCCCCCACGAGAGACTTAGTGAACGCTGACGTTCACTGTCACGCCGACGGTAGTGACCCTCGGACAGTGAACGCAAGCGTTCACTGTCCCCGGTGTCGCGTTTCCCTCCCCCTCGCGGTCGCGCGGCGCCTCCCCGCAGCCCCCGAATCCCCGCTTCGCATGCCTCTGGAGGCAGCTGAATGACTACTTCGCAATGGGGGGTCGCCACCGCTCAGACGGCCTCTCGCCGACGTGGCGCGGTACTGGAACGCGCGATCCTCGACGCGGCGCTGGAGCAGCTCGGCACGGTCGGCTGGAACGGGCTGACGATGGAGGGTGTCGCGGCCGCCGCGCAGACCGGCAAGGCGGCCGTCTACCGGCGATGGCCGTCCAAGGAAGATCTCGTCGCGGACGCGCTGCGGTCCGGGCTGCCGCGTTTCGACACCGCGCCGGACCTGGGAAGCGTGCGCGAGGACCTCCTCGCCCTGTGCCGGCGGGCACGCGACGCCATGTTCTCCCGGCCTGGACTCGCCCTGCGTTCGGTCATTCACGAATGCGACACCGTCCAGGCGGAACGCTTCCACGCCGTGATCGCGGAGGTCGTGATCGAGCCGACCGTCAGGCTGCTGTGTGAGGTCATCAATCGCGGAATCGGGCGGAATGAGGTGCGCTCCGACGCGGCGAACGGCTATGTATTCGATGCTCTTCCGGCGATGATGATGTATCGCTCAAAGGTGTGCGGCTGCGAATGGCCGGACCAGGAGATAGAGAAGATGATCGACCAGTTGATGGTGCCGCTGCTGCGTCCTGCCGGCCCCTGACCATGCGGCGGGGAAAGCGGCGGAGAAGGGTGTCGCGCCGCTGAGGGAACCGGGGTGTCGCCGGCGGTTCGGGGCGGCGTACGCTATGAACGCCATGCCGTACGAACCACCCACCCACACCGTCGAGCGCTCTCTTCGCGCCACGACCGGAGCGAAGACCATTGCCGGTGTCGACGAGGTGGGGCGTGGCGCTTGGGCCGGCCCCGTCACCGTCTGCGCGGCCGTCACCGGTCTGCGCCGGCCCCCGGAGGGCCTCACCGACTCCAAGCTGCTCACCGTCAAGCGGCGGGGCCAGTTGGCCGAGGTGCTGCGTACCTGGGTGACGTCGTACGCCCTGGGGCATGCCTCGCCCGAGGAGATCGACGACCTGGGGATGACGGCCGCGTTGCGACTCGCTGCGGTCCGTGCCCTGGAGACCCTGCCGGTCCGTCCCGACGCGGTCATCCTCGACGGCAAGCACGACTACCTCGGGACACCATGGCGGGTACGCACGGTGATCAAGGGTGACCAGTCGTGCGTGGCGGTCGCGGCGGCCTCGGTGATCGCCAAGGTCCAGCGCGACAAAATGATGGCCGAACTGGGTAGCGACCATGCAGACTTCGGTTTTGCGGACAACGCCGGGTATCCGTCGCCCGTGCACAAGGCCGCACTGGCGGAGCGGGGCCCCACCCCGTACCACCGTTTGTCGTGGGCGTATCTTGATGCGCTGCCCCAGTGGCGGCACCTCAAGAAGGTCCGCAGCTTGGCGGAGGGAAGCGTTCCGGCGATCGAGGGTCAGCTCGGCTTCGACTTCTGACGCTTCCGTTCGTGCGTATGTGCCACCCGCTGGCGCGAGCCGCACCAATGTTTGATAAAAATCAGCTCATGCCTCTCATTCCCGAGGAGCCTCAGATTCACGAGAGTGCCCAGGGTCCCCGCGCCACTCCGGCCAGCGGCCGCGTCGCGCCGACCCCCCGCCCTGTTCCCGGTCCCCGCCCCGCGGCCCCGCCGCGACCCGGGCGTCCCGGCCCACTCCGCCCCGCGCCTCCGGCGCAGCGCACGCCACGTGACGCGGCTGCGGCCAAGCCCGGCCCGTCGGGTCCTGCGGCTCCCGCCGCACCCGTCGCGGGCTCGGCCGCTCCGCAGATCCAGCTGATCCCGGCCTCGGTCGAAGGCGCCCTCGACGCCGCCGAAGAGGCCGTGGACCTGCTGCTGGACGCGGGTCGCGCCCCCGGCGACGTGCTGGTGCTCACCACCGGCGAGTCACACCCGTGGGCCACCCACGAACTGTCCTTCGGTGAAGCCTCCTACTGGGCCCAGCACGACGCGGGCGACGACGTCTTCTACGCCGACGCGGTCGCCGCGGACCGTGCCGCCGTGCGGCCCGTGGTCGTCGTGGCGGTCAACGGCGGTTCCGAGGCCGTTGCCGCCACCGCGCTGTCGCTGGCCCACACCCGTGCCGGTGCCCTGCTGATCGTCTGCGGCGACCCGCAGCGCATCAACACGGTGCTGGGCGCGAAGGCCTGAGCCGGCTTTCGCGCGCCGGTTCCGCGCCGGGCTGACGAAGGGGTCGCCGTGCGGCATCCGTACGGCGGCGGCTTTCGCCTGCCCGGCGGACCCGCCCTCCGCTGGTCCTCGCACTGACCGGCGGCGGGTGGCGTGGTGCGGCCGCAACCGGCTTCTCCGACCGGCGACACCGGGCACGCGGCCCGCTTCCCCGATTCTGCCCTGGACCGTGACGCCGGGTCGGTGGGGCGTGGAGATGGCGGGGGCGCGTAGCCAGGGTGTTCGCGCGGAGGTGTGGCGGTCGTGCAACGGGGTCGCTTGTTCGGCGGTGCGAGCCGCGTGCAACAGGGGACTTGCGCCGAGGTGCGGTGTCCGCGCAACAAGGGCGCTTGCGCGGAGGCATGAGGGCCGCACGCGGCAGGTTTGCCGTCCAGCGTGCACGGGTCTGTTTCCCGGCGTATCCGAGTCGCGGCGGGCCGACCGGCTGGGTCTAGGCGGGCCGACGGCGCGATGTCCCGGCGTACGTGCGCGACGAATGCCGCCGACGCGGGGGACGTGCCGGGGCCGTCAGCGAGCGGCCGCGCGACGCAGTACCTCCGAGGCCACACCGCCCGTACGCGGCGGGGGCAGCGGCACCTCCGACGTGGCGAACGGCTCCGGCGCCGAAGCCGAGTTGGGCCGGCGCCCGCCCCGGCCCTCGCCCAGTACCTGCCACCCGTCCCGGGTCAGCGTGATGTACGCCCCGCAGCGCAGGCCGTGCAGGGTGCACGCGTCCCGCAGCCCCCACATCCACGCCCCGTCCTCCTCCGTCCAGCGGGCGTCGCCGTCGCGGCAGGACAACAGCACGGCGGTGCGCACCGGTGTGCGGCGGCGCAGGTCGTGCGGGATGACCCGGCGGAGCTGGGCGAGCAGGACGTTGCGGAACATCCACCCGTCGGCCTGGGCCGGACGGCCGGCGAACGAGGCGCTGGCGCGCAGGCGTTCGTCCGGGTCCAGTACGGCCACGATCGTGGTGGCGGGCCTGGGACGATGGCGCGCGTGCAGCCCGCTGACGATCTCCCGGGGGTTGCGCAGCAGGGGGATGCCGGCGGCGGCCCACTCCGCCGGTTCGAGTACACGGGTGGCGGACGTGGTGGACGGCGACAAGGACGCCGCCGAGGACGGAGCGAATCCGAAGGTCACGTTCCTCCCTTCGGCTACGCGCCCGCACGCGGGCAGGGTCTGATTCGGGGGACGCGCACCGCGGTGCGGCCCTGCCGGGTCACGGACGGGCCACGCGGGGAGCGGAGTCCAATTCTTCCTGTCGAACTGGGTTGCGGCAACGAGCAATTGGAACCGGCGACCGGTATCGGATGATGTGTGTTTTATATCCCTACCCAGGGCTTCCCCCGGTGACGCATGGAACAGCCAGAACCGGCACGGTCGTACGTCTCGTGCGGGCGCCGTCGGCTGTGCGGGTCCGCTGCTCCGTGCGCCCGTCCGGGGCGGTCAGCCCTGTACGGCCAGGACCAGCGGCAACACCTCCTCCGCGCCGGCCCGCCGGAGCAACCGGGCGGCGACCGCGAGGGTCCAGCCGGTCTCGGTGAAGTCGTCGACGAGGAGCACCGGCCCCGGCTGCCCGGCGAGGGCGGAGGCGAGCTGGGGCGGCACGGTCAGGGCCCCGTCGAGGACCTTGAGGCGCTGGGCGCTGTTGCTGCGCGTCGCCCGGGGCGCATCGGACGTGTACTCGACGGCGCCGAGCAACGGCAGCCGCCCCACCTCACAGATGCGCTCGCCCAGGGAACGGACGAGGTGCGGCCGGGTGCGGGAGGCGACGGTGACCACGCCGACCGGGCGCGACCGGGCTTCCGGCACACCCGGGGCCCAGCCGCCGGGAGCCCTCGCCCAGTCCGCCAGTACCCCGACGACCGCCTTGGCGACATCGTCCGGCACCGGGCCGTCCGGGGCCTGAGCCGCGAACATGGGCCGCAGCCGGTTGCCCCAGCCGATGTCGGACAGCCGCCCCAGCGCCCGGCCCGTCGCGGCCTGTTCACCGGCCGGGATACGCCCCTTCAGCTCGACCCCGATCGCCGGCAGGCCGGTCGGCCACATGCGGCGCGGCTCCACCTCCACGCCGGCCCGGCCCAGATCGGCGCGGGCGGCGTCGAGTGCGGCGTCGGACATCTCGGCGGTGAACCGCGGGCCCGCGCAGTTGTCGCAGCGGCCGCAGGGCTTGGCGCCCTCGTCGTCCAACTGCCGTTGCAGGAACTCCATCCGGCAGCCCGTCGTCGACGCGTAGTCGCGCATCGCCTGCTGCTCGGCCTTGCGTTGCCGCGCGACCCAGGCGTACCGCTCGGCGTCGTACGTCCACGGCCGTCCGGTGGCGGTCCAGCCGCCCTTGACCCGCTGCACCGCGCCGTCCACGTCGAGGACCTTGAGCATGGTCTCCAAGCGGGAGCGGCGCAGTTCGACCAGCGGCTCCAGGGCGGGCAGCGACAAGGGCCGGCCGGCGTGGGCCAGGACGTCGAGCGTGCGGCGTACCAGGTCCTCGGACGGGAAGGCCAGGGAGGCGAAGTACTCCCAGATCGCCTCGTCCTCCTTGCCCGGGAGCAGGAGCACTTCCGCGTGCTCGACGCCGCGGCCGGCGCGGCCGACCTGCTGGTAGTAGGCGATGGGGGAGGAGGGCGAACCGAGGTGCACCACGAAGCCCAGGTCGGGCTTGTCGAAGCCCATGCCGAGCGCCGAGGTGGCGACCAGTGCCTTGACCCGGTTGGCCAGGAGGTCGTCCTCCGCCTGCTGCCGGTCGGCGTTCTCGGTCTTGCCGGTGTAGGAGGCGACCGGGTGCCCGCGCCGGCGGAGGAAGGCGGTGACCTCCTCGGCCGCGGCGACCGTGAGGGTGTAGACGATCCCCGACCCCGGCAGCGCGTCGAGGTGGTCGGCGAGCCAGGCCATCCGGGCCGACGCGTCCGGCAGCCGCAGCACGGACAGGCTCAGGCTCTCCCGGTCCAGCGGACCGCGCAGCACCAGGGCGTCCGAGGCGGCTCCCGTGCCGAGCTGCTCGGCGACATCGGCGGTCACGCGCGCGTTGGCGGTGGCCGTGGTGGCGAGCACCGGCACCCCGGGCGCGAGGTCGGCGAGCATGGTGCGCAGCCGCCGGTAGTCCGGCCGGAAGTCGTGGCCCCAGTCGGAGATGCAGTGGGCCTCGTCCACCACGAGAAGGCCGGTGGCGGCGGCGAGCTTCGGCAGGACCTGGTCCCGGAAGTCCGGGTTGTTCAGCCGCTCCGGACTCACCAGCAGGACGTCGACCTCGCCCGCGGCGATCTCGTCCTGGACCGCCTCCCACTCCTCGGTGTTGGAAGAGTTGATGGTCCGGGCCCGGATGCCCGCCCGGGCAGCCGCGTCGACCTGGTTGCGCATCAGCGCGAGCAGGGGGGACACGATCACGGTGGGCCCGCCACCGCGCGCGCGGAGCAGCGCCGTCGCGACGAAGTAGACCGCGGACTTGCCCCAGCCGGTGCGCTGGACCACCAGCGCCCGGCGGCCGTCGGCGACCAGCGCCTCGATCGCCCGCCACTGGTCCTCGCGCAGCCGGGACGCGCCGGAGGGGTCCCCGACAAGACGGGAGAGGACCGTGTCGGCGGCCGTCCGGAGATCCGCGTTGCTCGTGTGCTCCATGCGGTCCATACAACAGGAAGCCACTGACAGCCGGGGCGCCGCCGCGGACGCCGGGCCGGCCCTTGGTACGGCTGACGTGCCCCTGATCGAAGTTATCCACAGGCAAAAGCGGAGCTTCACGTTCCGCGAGATCGTCGGGCCATGACGAACCACAGCGGATCGACCGGATCCTCCGAAAACGGCGACATCAGCGGGCGCGAGCGGTCGGACGCCCCGCCCATGTACGGGCATGAGGACGAGGGCCCGATCACCTTGCGGACCCCGGCCGAACTGGCCGACGCGCTGCCCTACCTCCTCGGCTACCGCCCCGAGGACAGCATCGTCCTGGTCGCCCTGTACGAACGGGACGGGCGCGGCCGGTTCGGCGGCCGGGCCCGGCTGGGCATTCCCCCGGACCAGGACGACTGGGACGCCGCGGCCAGGCAACTGGTCCACGGCCTCGTGACCGGCGGCGCGCGCCGGGGCGCCCGGCCCGGGCAGGTGGTCGCCTACCTCTGCCAGGAACCCGCGAAGGGCAAGACCGGGCAGCAGGTCATGACCCGGCTGCGGACACTGGCGCAGACACTGCGCGTCGAATGCGGCTCCCTCGACGTGCCGGTGGTCGAGGCCCTGTGCATCTCCGACGGACGGTTCTGGTCGTACTGCTGCGACGACCAGTCCTGCTGCCCGGCCGAGGGCACCGCGATGGGCCTGCCCGGCACATCCGTGCTGGCCGCCGCCGCCACCTACGCGGGCCTCCAGGTGCGGGGCACGCTGAGCGAACTGCACGCGAGGCTGCGTCCCCGGGAGGGCACTATCGTCCGGGAGCAGGAAGCCGCGCTCGACGCGGCCAGTGTGGCGCTGGTCTCCCGCATCCTCGACGACGGCAGCCGTACGGAGGTGGCCGAGGAGACCCTCGACCTGGCGGAGCGGCTGATGAGGCGGCTGGCCGACGCCCCAGCGGTGACCGGTACGGACCGGGCCGACCTTCGCGACGACGGACTCCTCGCCCACGACGAGGCCGCGCGGCTCATCCTCGGACTCCAGGACCGCACGACCCGTGACCGCGCGGCCGAGTGGATGGAGGGCGACGAGGCGCCCCGGGCCCTTCGGCTGTGGCGCGCGCTGGCCCGCCGCTGCGCCGGGTCGTACGGCGAGTACGCCGCCGCGCCGCTCACCTTGGCGGGATGGGTCGCGTGGTCCACCGGTGACGAACTGGAGGCGCGGGAAGCTCTGGCCATGGCCTTGGCGGCGGATCCCGACTACCTCTTCGCCCGGCTGCTGCACCAGGCCTGCAACGAGGGCCTGGACCCGGAGTCGGTCCGCACCTGTCTGCGCGGTGAACGGGGGAGCCGCGACCGCCCGGGCACCGGGACGCAGGACGCCGGCGCGACCACCGAGGAGGCGGAGGAGAACACAGCGGCCGGTCCCGGCGACGAACCTTCCTCGGCTCCGGATCCGGTGTCCTCGGCTCCGGATCCGGTGTCCTCGGCTATGGAACCGGGGCCCGCCGCGCCGGAAGTGGCTTCCGGCGCCCCGGCATCGGCGTCCTCCTCCGCGCCGGAAGCGGCCCCCTCCGCCCCGGCATCGGCGTCCTCGGCCCAGGAGGAACCCGCGTCCCTCGCTCCGAAACCCGCGTCCTCCGGTCCGGAACGGGCCTCCGGCCGGCCGGCGCGCTCGTGCGCGGCGGATTCGGCGGGCGGCACCCCTCGCCGTCCCGGAGCACAGGCCCGGGAGACGTCCATGAACCGCGTCCGTCCGCGCACCCCCGCGAGTGGCACCCGCCCGGGAAGGGCGCAGGCGGGCCGTACGCGGCGAGTTGGGCGGCGGCCTCATGAGTGAGAGCGGCGGGTGCCCGAGTGAGCCGCCTCCGCGGCGGGCGCCGGGCCGCGGGCGTGACCTGGAGGAGGCCGGCGCCGTTCACCTGGGTGGCGGAGCACCGGGACGGGCCGTGCTGCCGCGCCCCGCGCGCCCCGGTGGAGCACGCACCCGGCACCGCTTCCGCCCGAGTCCTGTCGAGCGCAGAGGAAGTCCCCGTATGCACCAGCCGACTCCGCCCCACGCCGCCGACGACACCGGTCCGGCTCCGGGCGACGCCGGGGTGTCTCGCGGGCTACGGGGTCAGGGGCAGGGACGAGAAATCGACTTACAGATGAATCGACCTCAGACCGCCGCCATTCCCCCTCATTATCCTCTTCCCCCTCTTCTCCCTCCTCCCTCTCCTCCTCTCCGGGGCTCCGTCCGTCCGGGAGGGCGGCGGTCCGGTGTGCTGCCGTCCGCCCACGACGTCATGATCTGCGTCGCGCTTCCGGGGCTGGCCGTCTCGACCGGCCAGGGTCAGCTGGCCGGCCGTGGGCTGGAGGGGTTCTACCGCGAAGGCCGGCGGCTGCTCTCCCGCTGCCGGCTCCTCGTGGCGGGCCGCGAACCGGTCCCCGTGCAGGCGCACCGGACCGCCGCCGACCGGGTCCGCTTCATCGGGACCGTGCGGATCTCCTCAGCACCGGGGCCGGACCCCGACGTGGTGGTCGAGCGGGTCCGGCAGGCGGACGGCACGGAGTGGATCACTCTGCGCAACTGGGCCCCCCGCTCGATACGTCTGCCCGTCGAACTGTCCCTCGGCACGGACCTGGCCGACCTCGGCGCGATCGCGGCGGGTGCCGAGGGGCGGGACCTGCCCGCCACCGTGCACGACTCGGGCCTGCGCTGGTCCTGCGCCAACGGCACGTCCTCGGTGACGGCGGACCCGTCCCCCGCGGACGCGCTGGCCTCCGCGGGAGTGCTGCGCTGGGAGTTCGAACTGCCGCCGGGCGGCAGCCGGACCTTGGAACTGCGCGTGCGGCCGGGTGGCGCGGGGCCGGTCAGGGCCGTCGGCCACGCGGCGAACAGCCCGTTCGCGCCCGCCGCCGCGAGGGGCGACGACCCGGGAGTGGCGGCGTTCCTCCGGGCTAGCGTCGAAGATCTTCGTGCTCTCCTGCTACGAGATCCCACCCACCACGCCGACCTCTACCTGGCGGCGGGGGCACCGTGGCGCTGCGGCCTGGCCCCCGCCGAGGCACTCGCGGCGGCCCGGACGGCGCTTCCCCTCGGCACCCGGCTCGCGGCGGGGACACTGCGCATCCTGGCCCGTACGCAGGTAACCGCCCCCGCGCCCCGCTCCGGCCTGATCCCCGGGCCGAGGCGGGACGCGGGCCCGCACCTGCCGCCGGGCTCTACCGGCACCGAGGCCACCCTGCTCTTCCCCGTCCTGCTCGCGGAGGCCCGCCGCTGGGGGCTTCCCGCAACCGAGACGGAGCAGCTGCTGCCGGCGGCCGAGCGCTGTCTGGCCTGGCTGCGGAACACGGCCGGGGACGGCGTATACGTGCGCGACCCGCATCCCGGTGGACCGATCCGCTGCGAGACCCAGGCCCATGCCCACCGGGCGGCCCTGCTCGGTGCCGATCTGCTCGACGCCTGCGGCAGACCGGGGGCTGCCGGACTGCGGCAATGGGCCAAGGAACTGCGGAGCGCGTTCCGGCGAGACTTCTGGATCGACGACCCGGGCGGTGGCCGGCCCGCCACTGCCTTGATCGTCGGCGGACACCGTGTACCCCATCTGGGGTCGGCCGCCGCGCACCTCCTGGACACCGGGCTGCTGGGCGGGGGCGTCCATGCCCCGGGCCTGCTGGACATGGCGCAGACCGAGCAACTGGCCCGGCTGCTGGGCAGCCCGGACATGGACTGCGGCTGGGGACTGCGCGGACTCGGTGCGAGGGAGCGGGGGTACAACCCGTTCGGCCACCGGGCCGGCGCCGTGCGGGTCCACGAGACGGCGATCGCGGTGGCGGGGCTGGCCGCCGCCGGGTTCGAGAAGCCGGCGGGCGCGCTGCTCAGAGGTGTGCTGGCCGCGGCCGCCCCCTTCGAGTACCGGCTGCCCGAGATGTACGCGGGGGAGCAGCGCACGGAGGGGAGCGTGCCCGTGCCGCACCCGGCGGCCTGCCGTCCGGCCGCCACCGCGGCGGCGGCCGGTGTGCTGCTGCTCACCACGCTCACGGGCATCCGCCCCGACGTCCCCGCCGGAACGGTGGCACTGCACCCCCTGCGCGGCACCCCCCTGGGAGAGATCGGCCTGACCGGGCTGCGGGTCGCGGGCGCCCCCTTCGCCGTACGGGTCGGCAGACTGGGTCTCGCCATGGTCGAGGAAGCGGCCGAAGGGCTTCAGTTGGGGGTGTGACCTGGCCGGACACGGCACCGAATGGCAACCGGGAGAAAACGGTGCGCCCCCGCTCGTGCCCTGCTGGACCAGCGGCCGGCGGACGCGTCGAAGGGCGTGTTTATCGTCAGGCAGACGACTATGATCGCGGCATGCCCTACGACCCGTCAGCCTTTCCGCCCTTCGCCGTCACAGTGGACCTGGTCGTGCTGACCGTGCGGCGCCACTCCCTGTGCTCGCTGGCGGTGCGCAGGGGCGAGTCGCCGTACCAGGGGCGCTGGGCCCTCCCCGGGGGCTTCGTGCGGGCCGACGAGAACCTGGCCCAGGCCGCGGCGCGCGAACTGGCGGAGGAGACCGGACTGTGCGTCCACGACCCCGCCGCACCCGCCCAGGACAACGGCGCCCACCTCGAACAACTGGCGACGTACGGCGACCCCGAGCGTGATCCCCGGATGCGGGTGGTGAGCGTCGCCCACCTCGCTCTCGCGCCCGACCTGCCCGCACCCCGGGCGGGCGGCGACGCCAGCAACGCCCGCTGGGCGCCGGTCGAGGAGTTGCTGGAACAGGGCTCCTACGGCCGTGAGGGCGAGTCCGGCGCCCCTCTGGCCTTCGACCACGCCCAGATCCTGGCCGACGGGGTGGAACGGGCCCGCTCCAAGATCGAGTACTCGTCACTGGCCACGGCGTTCTGCCCGCCCGAGTTCACGGTGGGCGAGCTGCGCCGCGTCTACGAGGCGGTGTGGGGAGTGGCGCTGGACCCGCGCAACTTCCACCGCAAGGTCACGGGCACGCCGGGCTTCCTCGTCCCCACCGGCGGCACGACCACCCGCCAAGGCGGGCGCCCGGCCCAGCTCTTCCGCGCGGGCGGGGCGACCCTGCTCAACCCGCCCATGCTGCGGCCCGAGGTCTGACGCCTCGCCCGCAGAGTGCGCCAGCCACAGAGCGCACCAGCCGCGGGGCGCCCCCGACGCCGAGCGAGGCGCCCGCGGGGGCGAGGGCCCGGAGCGCCGAGCCTCCGGTGCCGAGCGGGCCTTGCGATGCCTGGAAAACTGGACATACCGCGCTATCTTGCTGCGAGTGATCCAGGCCTTCGGACTGACCAGCACGCCACGCAAAGAGCTTCCGCCAGTTGTCGACGACGTCTCCTTCGAGGCACGCGCGGGTCGCGTCACCGCGCTGCTCGGAGCGCCGGGCGCCGGCAAGACGACGGTGCTCAGACTCATGCTCGAACTGCAACGGGGCCGAGGCATCACGCATTTCAGAGGCCGCCCCCTGCACCGGATCGCCCACCCGGCACGCGAAGTCGGCGTGCTGCTGGGGGAGGTGCCCGGACACCCGGCCCGTACCGTGCGCGGACATCTGCGCATGCTGTGCGCGGCGGCCGGTGTCCCGGTCCGGCGCGCCGACGAAGTGCTGGAAGCGGTCGGACTCGTGAGCCTGCGCGACGAACGCCTCGGCACCCTGTCGCGCGGCATGGACCGCCGCCTCGGTCTCGCCTGCGCCCTGCTGGCCGACCCGCACACCCTCGTCCTCGACGGCCCCGCCGAAGGGCTCTCCGTACGCGAGAGCCGCTGGCTGCACGACGCCCTGCGCACGTACGTGGTCCAGGGCGGCACGGTCCTGTACACCACGGGCGACCCCAAGGAGGCCGCGCGCGCCGCCGATCATGTCGTGACGCTGGAGCGGGGCAGGGTCGTCGCCGACCAGCCGGCGACGGACTTCGCACGTACCCGGCTGCGCCCTCGCGTCGCCGTTCGCAGCCCGCACGCCGCCCGCCTGGCCACGCTCCTCACCAAGGAGGCGCGCACCGCTCACCGTTCGGTCGAGGTGGTTTGCGACGGGGGCAACCGCCTCTCCGTGTACGGCAGTACGTGCGCGGACGTCGGCGAGACAGCGTTCCGCCACGGCATCCTCGTCCACCAACTGGCCCACGAGGTCGGTGACATGGGACCCGGCGAGGGGGCTGGAGCGCAGGCGGAGGGGCAGGCCGACCCGGAGTTCCGCGCGGTCACGGCCAGGGACGGGGCGGCGTCGGCACGCCCCGCGACCGTCACGGGCACGGTCACCGAGGGCGCCGAGCAGAGGACGGACCCGACCCTCCGGACCACCCCCGCGGTACCGGCCGGGACCGGCACGGAACCCGGACAGCCCAGTGGCCCCGCCGGGACCGGCACGGAATCCGGCGGACCGCCCGACACCGTAGCCATGACCGCGCTGTTCGCGCGGCAGCCCGGCCCCACGGCCGGGACTGGACCGGAGTTCGGCGGACCGCCCGACACCGTAGCCATGACCGCGCTGTCCGTGCCGACCTCGCCGACCACGCTGTCCGTGCCGACCGTGCCGACCGCGCCGTCCGCGCCGTCCGCGGAGCAGACGGCAGCCCACTCCCGACCGCCAGGCGCCGCGGCCGAGGCGGGGCGTCCAGCCGGGCCGGGCCACCCGGACAGCGCGTCCCGCCCGATCGCGTCGGCGTCAGGTCACCGCGCCCCCTCCCGTACCGGGCCCCGCCCCCCTTCCCGCACCGCCTCCCTCACCCCCGGCAACGGCCCCGGCGCCGCTACGTCGTCCGCCCTCCCGCCCCCCATTTCCGTCCGTTCCGCACCCAGCCCGCTCCGCCCCCTCCGCTACGAACTCCGCCGCGTCACCGGTGTCGGCACCGGGCTGGTCACCTGCGCGGTCGTACTCGTCCTGTCCGCCGCCGCCGCCGTACTCCTCGCCCGTATCGGACACACCCCGCAGCCGCGGCTGCTGGCCGGGTGGCCGCGGGAGGTGCCCCTGCCGCCGGCGGCGCTGGGGGCGGGGCTGCTGGGGGCGCTCGCGTTCGGTGACGAGTTCCGCCATCCCGCCCTGGCGGCGGATCGCGGCACCGTGCCCCGCCGGCTGGGGCTGCTGACCGCCAAACTCGTCGTCTCCGCCGGCACCGCACTGCTGCTGGCCGTCCTCACGGTCGGCTGCGACGCACAGGTGCTCCACCTGTTCTACGGACGGGAACTCGCGCGGGTTCCCGTCGACTGGTTCTCCCTCAGCGCGGGTTGGGCCGGTCTGATGATCGGCTGCGCCTGGGCCGGAGTACTGGCCGCGGGTCTTTTCCGGTCCACCACGGCCGGACTGGCGGCCGTGGTCGCGGTGCCCGTCCTCGTCGTCCCGCTCGTACAGAAGGTCTGGAACGGCCGGTCCGTACGCACCGCCGCGGATTTCCCGATGCGGGTGCGCGAGGTCCTCCTGACCCAGTGGCCCTTCGGCGGCGAGCGCTACGTGGCGGCGGTGCTGCGCGCGCTCGGCCAACCCGTGGGCAGCGCCCTGGCGTTGTCGCTGACGGCGCTGCTCTGTGCGTATCTGCTCACGACCCTGCGCGGACGGGTCCGATGACGACCGCCCGGACCCCTCCGGTCCGGGCCTGCGCGCAACTCCCCGGGGAAAGTCCATTTCTTTCCGATAAGGCGTCAATTGCGAAGGGGTGAGCGATCACCCTTTCGTGTGCTTTTCACCAAAGACCTCAAGGGAGTTGGGAACGGCGCCGACAAAGGATGCGTGAGTACCCTTGCGCACACCATGATGACCGCCGCCCGCTCCGCTGACTCCGGCCTCCAGAGCCCGGGCGAACTCGACCGCTACCCCTACGCCGAGACGCCTGGCGTCGACCGCGTCGGGGCCCCCGCCTGGGAAGGGGCGGACCCCGAACTGGGCCGCGTGGGCCGGCGCACCGCGGGCAACCGCGGCCGCGGACTGCACGGACAACTGGTTCAGCAGCTCGGTCAGATGATCGTTTCCGGCGACCTGGGCGCGGACCGCCCCCTGGTGCCCGAGGAGATCGGCCAGCGCTTCGAGGTGTCCCGCACCGTGGTCCGGGAGTCGCTGCGCGTCCTGGAGGCCAAGGGGCTGGTGAGCGCCCGGCCGAACGTGGGCACGCGCGTGCGTCCGGTCAGCGACTGGAACCTGCTGGACCCGGACATCATCGAGTGGCGGGCCTTCGGGCCGCAGCGCGACGACCAGCGCCGTGAGCTGACCGAGCTGCGTCTGACGATCGAGCCGCTGGCCGCGCGGCTGGCCGCCGGGCACGGCCGGGAGGACGTGCAGCAGCGCCTCTCCGACATGGTCGGCGTCATGGGACACGCCATGGCGCAGGGCGATGCCCTCACCTTCTCCCGCGCCGACGCGGAATTCCACATGCTGCTCATCCAGGTCGCCGGCAACCGCATGCTGGAGCACCTCTCCGGGATCGTGGGCGCCGCCCTCCAGGTCTCGGGCAACCCGGTCACGGGCTGTGACCGGCCGAATGACGTGTCGCTGGCGCAGCACGCGCGGATCGCCGACGCCCTCGCCGCCGGTGACGGCGCGGCGGCCGAGGCGGCCATGCGTCAACTGCTCACCGTCCACCCCGAGGTGGAGCGCGTGGTGCCCGCCCCGCGCGAGCACTGACCGCGTCCGCACCGGCGGCGCGGCCGGCCCCGCCATCCCCCTCCTGTGGCGGTGTCCGGCCGGGTCGCTGCCGCCGTCGACCCCGCAGTGCCTGGACGGCGCTGCGGGGTCGACGGTGTGACGTCGCACTTCTGGCGCGATCGGGCCGGACCGGTGTCATCGCTGATCCCATCTGACAGTATCTGGCCGAGTTTGCTCTCTTACGGGGTGTGACTCGGGCCACGCGGATTGGGCGTAACGCTCGTGGGAACAACGCGATGACCTAAGAGGTGACAGCCGCGGAGGGAATACGGACGCCGTTCACGGCGCTGTGCTTCTCCCCGGCCCCCGCCCGCGCCGTCGGCCCATCCCCAAGCCGGCGGTCGGCTCCTGTCCGCCAGGACGGGGCCGGAAGCCGTTTTCAACGTTCCGAGAGGTTGTTCGTGTCGGCCAGCACATCCCGTACGCTCCCGCCGGAGATCGCCGAGTCCGTCTCTGTCATGGCGCTCATTGAGCGGGGAAAGGCTGAGGGGCAGATCGCCGGCGATGACGTGCGTCGGGCCTTCGAAGCTGACCAGATTCCGGCCACTCAGTGGAAGAACGTACTGCGCAGCCTCAACCAGATCCTCGAGGAAGAGGGTGTGACGCTGATGGTCAGTGCCGCGGAGCCCAAGCGCACCCGAAAGAGCGTCGCAGCGAAGAGTCCCGCCAAGCGCACCGCCACCAAGACGGTCGCGGCCAAGACGGTGACCAGCAGGAAGACCGCCGCCAGCCCGGCGCCCCCCGCGGCCGAGCCCGCCGTCGAGGAAGAGGCGCCCGCCAAGAAGGCGGCGGCCAAGAAGACCACCGCCAAGAAGCCGGCGGCGAAGAAGACCACGGCCGCGAAGAAGACGGCGGCCAAGAAGACCACGGCCAAGAAGGACGACGCCGAGGTCCTCGAGGACGAGGTGATCGAGGAGACCAAGGCCGAGGGCGAGCCCGAGGGCACCGAGGCCGCCGGATTCGTCCTGTCCGACGACGACGAGGACGACGCGCCGGCCCAGCAGGTCGCCGCGGCCGGCGCCACCGCCGACCCGGTCAAGGACTACCTCAAGCAGATCGGCAAGGTCCCCCTGCTCAACGCCGAGCAGGAGGTCGAGCTGGCCAAGCGCATCGAGGCGGGACTGTTCGCCGAGGACAAGCTGGCCAACTCCGACAAGCTGGCGCCGAAGCTCAAGCGCGAGCTGGAGATCATCGCCGAGGACGGCCGCCGTGCCAAGAACCACCTCCTGGAGGCCAACCTCCGTCTGGTGGTCTCCCTGGCCAAGCGCTACACCGGCCGCGGCATGCTCTTCCTGGACCTCATCCAGGAGGGCAACCTCGGTCTGATCCGCGCGGTGGAGAAGTTCGACTACACCAAGGGCTACAAGTTCTCCACGTACGCCACCTGGTGGATCCGGCAGGCGATCACCCGCGCGATGGCCGACCAGGCCCGCACCATCCGCATCCCGGTGCACATGGTCGAGGTCATCAACAAGCTCGCGCGCGTGCAGCGCCAGATGCTCCAGGACCTGGGCCGCGAGCCCACCCCGGAGGAGCTGGCCAAGGAACTCGACATGACCCCGGAGAAGGTCATCGAGGTCCAGAAGTACGGCCGCGAGCCCATCTCGCTGCACACCCCGCTGGGCGAGGACGGCGACAGCGAGTTCGGTGACCTCATCGAGGACTCCGAGGCGGTCGTCCCGGCCGACGCGGTCAGCTTCACGCTCCTCCAGGAGCAGCTGCACTCGGTCCTCGACACCCTTTCCGAGCGCGAGGCGGGCGTCGTCTCCATGCGTTTCGGTCTCACCGACGGTCAGCCGAAGACCCTCGACGAGATCGGCAAGGTCTACGGCGTCACGCGCGAGCGGATCCGCCAGATCGAGTCCAAGACGATGTCCAAGCTGCGCCACCCCTCGCGCTCCCAGGTGCTGCGCGACTACCTCGACTAGGTCAGGACGATCCGGTCGGCAAGGGCCCGCCTCCCCCTTCGGGAGGCGGGCCCTTCGCCATGGCGCGCAGGCCGGCGGACTCGTTCGCGCGGGGTGCGGGGCGACGCCGAGTGGATCACTCTGGGTGTTTCACGAACACACGGAGTGAGGAGTCTGTATGCGCCGTCCTTTCGCTCGGACGCTGGCCCGGCCGCTGGTGCTGGCGGCCGCCGCGACCGCCATACCGCTGGTGTCACCGCTGGCGGCCGCGCACCCCGCGGCCGCCGACAGCGTCGTCGTCGGGGGCTTCCCGGTGGAGGCCGCCGACAGTCCGTGGACGGTGGCGCTGTCCAGCCGTGACCGGTTCGGGGGGACGCGGGCGGGGCAGTTCTGCGGGGGAGTGGCCGTCGGCCGGACCACCGTGCTCACGGCGGCCCACTGCCTGGGCCAGGAGGTCCTCGGGACACCGCCCGAGCAGGTGGGCGACCTGAAGGTCGTCGCGGGCCGTACGGATCTGCTGGCGGACGGGGGTGCGGAGATCCCGGTGCGCGATGTCTGGGTGAACCCGGACCACGACGACGTCAGCAACACCGGCGACTTCGCGGTGCTCACCCTCTCCAAGGCGCTGCCGGCCGGCTCCGTCCTGGCCATGGCGCCCGACGGGGACGCCGCGTACGAACCGGGGACGGCCGCGGTGGTCTACGGCTGGGGCGACACCTCGGGGGCCGGGGACTACGCGAACAGCCTGCACGGGTCACGTGTGCAGGTGCTTCCCGACTCCGTCTGCGAGCAGGCGTATCCGGGCAGTGACGAAGGGCAGTACCGCCCCGCGACGATGCTGTGCGCCGGAGACCGGGCCGGTGGCCGGGACGCCTGCCAGGGTGACAGCGGCGGGCCGCTGGTGGCCGGGGGCAAGCTGATCGGGCTGGTGTCCTGGGGGAGCGGCTGCGGGCAGACGGGCAGCCCGGGGGTCTATACGCGCGTCTCCGCCGTCCTGGGCAGCCTTGGGTGGAACCAGGTCGCCGCCGCCTCCAAGGGCGGCACGAGGGCGTCCGGCAGGGCCTGAGGGGTCTTCGCGCCCCACCGGCGGCCCGGCCGCGAGTCCTGGACGAAAGCGAGGGCGGCCCGCCTCCTGGTAGGGAGGCGGGCCGCCCTCACCGGCCTGTGCCGGGTTCGCTCGTCGTGGGACGCGAAAGGTCAGCGCTCTTCTTCTGAGTCGCTTGCCGGAACGGAGGTCAGGCGTTCGCTCTCGTCCTGTATCTCAGCGGCGATTTTCTTGAGTTCCGGCTCGAACTTGCGCCCGTGGTGGGCACAGAAGAGCAGTTCTCCGCCGCTCAGCAGGACGACGCGCAGGTAGGCCTGGGCGCCGCAGCGGTCGCAACGGTCGGCGGCCGTAAGCGGGCTCGGGGAAGTCAGAACAGTAGTCACGTCGCCTCTTCTCTAGCTCGACGAGCTGTCGTACCAGGGTCAACATCCAACCAGCCCCAAAACGTTCCCGCTCGTGGCTTTTCCTCGAAACTTTTTTCCGAGGAGGCTGGCTGTTGCCGGTTGGCGGCGAATGTGCCGTATTGCGTGTCTATGTGTCTTACGGGTTCGCGCTGTCGGTCGGTGTCGGTCCCCGCCGGCTGGCTTGCCGGTTGTTCATGAGGACGTGCCCGGAGCCTAAATGGTTCATGCCTCGAAGGGAACGTGATGTGTACTTCACTCCATCGAGGGATCGAACAGGCATGCGACCGTGGACTAGGCTGCCTCTGCGACGAGGGTGGCGTTACAGCGGCTCTACCAGGGCTCGGTACCCTCTGAGCGGTGAACGAAGCCGCGCCCTTACCCAACAGGGCCCCATCTGAAATTCAGCGAGGAGCGAACCGCGTGACCGCCGAGACGTCCGTGCCGTCCACTGCGCTGCTGGCAGGAGCAGACCGGGACGGTTCCAACTACACCGCGCGGCACCTGCTCGTCCTCGAGGGGCTCGAGGCCGTACGCAAGCGCCCCGGTATGTACATCGGGTCGACCGACAGCCGCGGTCTCATGCACTGCCTGTGGGAGATCATCGACAACTCCGTCGACGAGGCCCTGGGCGGCTACTGCGACCACATCGACGTGACCCTCCACGACGACGGCTCGGTGGAGGTCCGGGACAACGGCCGGGGCATCCCGGTCGACGTCGAGCCCAAGACCGGCCTCTCCGGTGTCGAGGTCGTCATGACCAAGCTGCACGCCGGCGGCAAGTTCGGCGGCGGCTCGTACGCCGCCTCCGGCGGTCTGCACGGCGTCGGCGCCTCCGTGGTGAACGCCCTGTCCGCGCGCCTGGACATCGAGGTGGACCGCAGCGGGCACACCCACGCCATCAGTTTCCGGCGCGGTGTCCCCGGCGCCTTCGCCGGTGCCGGGCCGGACGCCGGGTTCGAGGCCGCCAGCGGACTGCGCAAGGCCAGGAAGATCCCGAAGTCCCGCACCGGCACCCGGGTGCGCTACTGGGCGGACCGGCAGATCTTCCTCAAGGACGCCAAACTCTCCCTCGACACGCTGCACCAGCGGGCCCGCCAGACCGCCTTCCTGGTGCCCGGCCTGACCATCGTCGTCCGGGACGAGTTCGGCCTCGGCGAGGGCGGCAGCAAGGGCGAGGAGTCCTTCCGCTTCGACGGCGGCATCAGCGAGTTCTGCGAGTACCTGGCCAATGACCGGGGTGTCTGCGACGTCCTCCGCTTCACCGGGCAGGGCACCTTCAAGGAGACCGTCCCGGTCCTGGACGAGCACGGCCAGATGACACCCACGGAGGTCACCCGCGACCTGGGCGTCGACGTGGCGATGCGCTGGGGGACCGGCTACGACACGACGCTCAAGTCGTTCGTCAACATCATCGCCACGCCCAAGGGCGGCACCCACGTCGCCGGCTTCGAGCAGGCCGTCGCCAAAACCATGAACGAGGTGCTGCGAGCCAAGAAGATGCTGCGCGTAGCCGAGGACGACATCGTCAAGGACGACGCGCTCGAAGGGCTCACGGCGGTCGTCACGGTACGGCTGGCCGAGCCGCAGTTCGAGGGGCAGACCAAGGAGGTGCTCGGCACCTCGGCGGCCCGCCGCATCGTGAACAACGTGATCACCAAGGAACTCAAGGCGTTCCTGACCTCCACCAAGCGCGACGCCGCCCAGCAGGCCCGGGTCGTCATGGAGAAGGCGGTTGCCGCGGCGCGCACCCGCATCGCCGCCCGCCAGCACAAGGACGCCCAGCGCCGCAAGACGGCCCTGGAGTCCTCCTCGCTGCCCGCCAAGCTGGCCGACTGCCGCAGCGACGACGTCGACCGCAGCGAGCTGTTCATCGTCGAGGGGGACTCCGCGCTCGGCACGGCCAAGCTCGCCCGGAACTCCGAGTTCCAGGCGCTGCTGCCGATCCGCGGCAAGATCCTCAACGTCCAGAAGTCGTCCGTGACCGACATGCTGAAGAACGCCGAGTGCGGCGCGATCATCCAGGTCATAGGGGCCGGCTCGGGACGGACCTTCGACATCGACACAGCGCGCTACGGCAAGATCATCATGATGACCGACGCCGACGTCGACGGCTCGCACATCCGTACGCTGCTGCTGACCCTCTTCCACCGCTACATGCGGCCGATGGTCGAGGCCGGCCGGGTCTTCGCCGCGGTGCCGCCGCTGCACCGCATCGAGATCACCCAGCCGAAGAAGGGCCAGGACAAGTACGTCTACACGTACTCGGACCGCGAGCTGCGCGACAAGCTCATGGAGTTGCAGAGCAAGGGCGTCCGGTACAAGGACTCCATCCAGCGCTACAAGGGGCTCGGTGAGATGGATGCCGACCAGCTGGCCGAGACGACCATGGACCCGAGGCACCGGACCCTGCGCCGGGTCAACCTCACCGACCTGGAGGCCGCGGAGCAGGTCTTCGACCTGCTGATGGGCAACGACGTCGCGCCGCGCAAGGAGTTCATCTCGAACTCGGCGGCGACGCTCGACCGGTCGCGGATCGACGCATAACCCGGTGGCGGATCGAAGCGGAGCCGGGTGATCGAGCGGTCACGGAGAGGTTACGGACCGTCCGGAGGCCGTGCTGAGCGGGAGCACGGAGCCGTCACCGAGAACGGAGCCGTCACCGAGGCGTCTCCACCCGTGGGTGGAGCCCCGCCGAGATGAGGCTCCACCCATGATCCACCCGGGCTCCGATCATCCGGCCTGGCGTTTTCCGTAGCGTCGGGGGTGTCGGCAGGACTCGCTGCCGACACCCCCTTCTCGCACACGGAGGCTTCGATGTCCGGCGTTGTCGACGCATTGGCGATCATGGTCGTGGTCGGTGTGGTGATCTCTCGCCAGCTCCGCCCGAGCCGGATCAACACGGAGAAGCGCTGGTGGATAGCGCCCGTGGTCCTGGGCCTGGTCGCACTGCGGCAGCCGGGACTGCTCGGCGCCGACCATCACACCGCGTCGGCGGCCCTGCTCGGCACCGAACTGCTCCTCGGAGCGGCCGTCGGAGCCGGCCTGGCCTGGACCACCCGCATATGGACGGAGGCCGACGGCACCGTCTGGAGCAAGGGCACCAGGGCGACCGCCTCGGTGTGGGGAGCCGGCATCGCCGTCCGCGCCGCCGTGTTCGTCCTCGGTTCGGTCCTGGGCGTGCACCAGGACACCTCCGCCCTGCTGCTCGCCGTCGCGGCCACCCTGCTGGCCCGCTCCGCGACGCTGGCCTGGCGGCTGAGCACCGTGCGCCCGGCGGTCCCGGCGGCCGCGGGGTACGGTGCCGGCCTGCCCCGGTCCGCGCCCGCAGGGAAGGAACGTGTGTGACGGAGAACGCCTGGACGCGGTGGCCGTCCAAGGAAGCGCTCGGGCGGGAGCGGCGCTCGGGGCACCGGCGCCTGCTGGCCGTGGTCGTGCGGGTACTGGGGATCGGCGCGCTCCTGTGGGGTGCCGTCGCCGGCGGCGAGGACGGGTGGGGCGCGGTCGGCGCCACAGCGCTGGTCCTGCTGTCCGTGATGGTGGTCTGGGCGCTTTTCCGGACCACGTTCGCCCACCGGCTCCGGCCGTCCCTGGGCCTCGCGGCGGCCCTCCTCGGCCTCGCGGGCACAGCCCAGGCCGCCGGCTTCGAGGTCCCCGCGGCGGTCCTCTGGTGCGGGTGCGCGGTCGTCGCGCTGGAGCGGCTGCCCTTCACGGCGGCGTTGCCCGTGGCCCTGGCGGCCTTCACCGCCTACGCCGCGGTCAGCGACAACGCCTGGCCGAGCAGCGCCGCCCTGGCGGCCGGGCTGGCCCTGGGCGGATATGTCCTGCGGCTCGACGCGGAGGCCCGGGGACACGCACAGCGACTGCTGGTCCAGGAGCGTGCCGCGCGGGCGGCCGAGGCGGAGTCGGCGGCGCTCGCCGAGCGGGCCCGCATCGCGCGGGAGATCCACGACGTGCTGGCGCACAGCCTGTCGGCCCAGATGGTGCACCTGGAGGCGGCGCGGCTGCTGATCGAGAGGGGAGCGGACCGGGACCGGATCCTGGAACGCGTGGTGGCGGCGCGGGGAATGGCCCGCGACGGCCTGGCCGAGACCCGGCAGGCGCTGTCCGCCCTGCGCGGAGAACTGACGCCGCTGGAGGACTTCCTGGAGCAGCTCGTCGGCATGGCGGACGGCGCGCACACGAAGGTCACCATTACGGGTGAGCGTCGGCCGCTGCCGGCCGAGACGTCGCAGACGGTACGCCGGGTCGCCCAGGAGGCGATGACCAACGTCCGCAAGCACGCTCCGGGCGCCCGGGTACGGATGGTCCTCGACTACGGCACGCGGGAAGTGACCCTGGACGTCCGGGACTCGGGCGGCGGTTCCGGCGAACTCGCCGACGCGGGGGGCGGATACGGTCTCCTGGGCATGCGGGAGCGTGCCGAACTGCTGGGTGGCTCGCTGCGGGCAGGACCGGGCGAGGAGGGGTTCGTGGTGACGTTGAAGGTGCCCGTATGACGGGGGAGGTCCGGGACAAGGACGCCCGGGTCGTGGTCGTGGACGATCAGACGGTGGTGCGCGAGGGCATCGTCATGCTGCTCGGGCTGCTGCCGGGCGTCGAGGTGGTGGGTGCCGCGGGCGACGGTGAGGAGGCGGTGCGACTGGTGGCCGAACTCGCTCCGGACGTGGTGCTGATGGACCTGCGCATGCCGCGGTGCGACGGGGTCGAGGCGACCCGGCGGATCCGGGCCGACCACCCGGGAACGCAGGTCGTGGTGCTCACGACGTACGTGGACGACGAGTCGCTGTTCCCGGCGCTGCGAGCGGGGGCACGCGGTTATCTCACCAAGGACGCGGGCGGGGAGGAGATCGTGCGGGCCGTGCACAGCGTGCTCTCCGGGGACGCCGGTCTGTCCCCCGGCATCCAGCGGCGGTTGCTGGAGCGGCTGTCGGAGCCGGAAGCGCGCCCGGCAGCGCCGGCCGAGGCACCGGACGGGCTCACCACGCGGGAGACCGAGGTGCTGGTACTGATCGCCGAGGGGCTCAGCAACCAGGAGATCGCCCGCAGACTGCATGTCTCGACCGCGACGGTGAAGACCCACATCAACAACCTGTTCGCCAAGACCGGGATCAAGGACCGTGCGCAGGCGGTGCGTTACGCCTACGGGAAGGGGCTTGTGCGGCCTCCTGCGGGGTGAGTCACCTGAAGGGGTGAAGAGCGGAGGGAAGAAGAGTCGGGGATCTTCCCGTTCTGTCCATCCTTGGGCATGCAGTCAAGCAACGATCGCCTCCACGAGGCGGGGGCCTATGACGACCCTTGGTACGACGCCCTCGCCTCCGGATGGGGTGAGGCGGTGGGTGCCGCCGCCCCCGCGGCACCGGGTTCCCCGCCGCCGTCGCGACAGGAGCCGGGCAACGGGGCCCCGGCGAGAGCCACGGCCCACGCGACGACCACGGCCACAGCTACGGCTGCGGCTACCGCCGAGGTGTACGTGGAGGTGCAGGAGAGCGCGGCGTTCCGGGAGGTGCGGAGCCGGTACCGGAGGTTCGTGGTGCCGGCGGGGATCGGCTTCCTCGTGTGGTACCTGGGGTACGTGGTGGCGGCCACGACCGCGCCGGAGCTGATGGGCCGGCCGGTGGCGGGGGCGGTGAACGTGGCGATGCTCGCGGGGCTCGGCCAGTTCCTCAGCACCTTCCTGCTGACCTGGGCCTACGCCCGGCATGCCCGGCTGCGCCGGGACCGGGCGGCACTGGAGCTGCGCTGGCTCACCCAGGAGCGGGCCCGGGCCCGGGGCGGTGCGGTATGACCGAGGAGCATCAGACGCTGGCGTTGGCGCTGTTCAGCTGCTTCGTGGCGGTCACGCTGGGGATCACCACCTGGGTGAGCCGGCACCGGCGGGGATCGGCGGAGGAGTTCTACGCGGGCGGCCGTCTCTTCTCCCCGTTGGAGAATGGTTTTGCCATCGCGGGCGACTACATGTCCGCCGCGTCCTTCCTCGGCATCTCGGGCCTCATCGCGCTCTACGGCTACGACGGCATGCTCTACTCGGTGGGCTTCCTGGTGGCATGGCTGGTGGTGCTGTTCCTCGTCGCCGAACTGGTGCGCAATTGCGGCCGGTTCACCCTCGCCGACGTGGTGGCGGCCCGGATGCGGGAGCGTCCGGTGCGGATCGCGGCGGGTACTTCCTCGGTCACCGTGTCCGTGCTGTACCTGGTGGCGCAGATGGTGGGCGCCGGCAGTCTGGTCGCGCTGCTGCTCGGCGGCACCGGGGAGGCGGCGCGGGCCTGGACCGTCGTGGGCGTCGGCGCGCTCATGGTCGTCTATGTGTCGCTGGGCGGGATGCGGGCCACCACCTGGATCCAGATCGTGAAGGCGGTGCTGCTGCTCGGCGGCACGCTGGCGCTGACCGCGCTGGTCCTGGTCCGGTTCCACGGCGACTTCAACCAACTGCTGCTCAGCGCGGCCGGGCGCAGCGGGCACGGGGAGGCGTTTCTGGCGCCGGGGCTGAAGTACGGCGGGGACTGGACCGCCCGGCTCGACTTCATCAGCCTCGGACTCGCCCTGGTCCTGGGCACCGCCGGGCTGCCGCACATCCTGTCCCGTTTCTACACCGTGCCCACGGCCCGGGCGGCCCGGCGGTCGACGGTCTGGGCCATCGCTCTGATCGGCGGGTTCTACCTGATGACAATCGTCCTCGGGTTCGGCGCCGCCGCGCTCGTCGGGCCGGACGCCGTACGGCAGTCCAACGCGGCCGGGAACACGGCCGTGCCGCTGCTGGCGCTCGACCTGGGCGGCGGACCGGACTCCACCGGCGGGACCGTGCTCTTCGCGGTCGTCGCCGCGGTCGCCTTCGCCACGATCCTCGCGGTGGTCGCCGGAATCACCCTGGCCTCCTCCGCGTCCGTCTCCCACGACCTGTACGCCTCGCTGCGCCGCCGCCGGGCCAAGCCGCGCAGCGAGGTGGCCGTGGCCCGCTGCGCCGCGGTCGGCGTCGGGGCGGTGGCGATCGCTCTCGGACTGCTGGCCAAGGACCTCAACGTCGCCTTCCTGGTGGGCCTCGCCTTCGCCGTGGCCGCCTCCGCCAACCTGCCGGTCCTGCTGTACTCGCTGTTCTGGCGCCGCTTCACCACTCGCGGCGCCGTCTGGGCGGTCTACGGCGGACTCGTCCCGGCGGTGCTGCTGGTGCTGGTGTCGCCGGTGGTGTCGGGCGGTCCGGGGGCGCTGTTCCCGGACGCCGACTTCCGGTACTTCCCGTTGCAGAACCCCGGCCTGGTCTCGATCCCGCTGGGTTTCGTCGCGGGCTGGCTCGGCACCGTCACCTCCGCCGAGCCCGCGGACCGGGCCAAGCACGCGGAGACCGAGGTACGGGCGCTGACGGGGGCGGGGGCTGTGTGACGGAGCGCGCTCCGCGGTGCCGTACCGGCCGACGCGGGATCGCGGCGGTTGCCAGGGGAAGGCCGCTGTCCGTCCAAGCCGGTCGCTCGTCCATGCCGGTCGTCCGGCCGGCCCCTCGGCCGCTGGGCTTCAGGTGCGGGTCGCCCACACGTAACGGTGTTCCGGGCGGCCCGCGTCGCCGTAGCGCAGGGTCAGTCTGGCCCGCCCGGTGCGCTCCAGGAGCTTGAGATACCGCTGGGCGGTCTGCCGGCTCACGCCGGTCCGCTCGGCGATCTCCTGGGCCGACAGCGACCCGTCGGCCCGCATCAGACACTGACGCACCAACTCCACGGTGGTGGGGGAGTGGCCCTTGGGCAGACCGGGCTCCGAGGGTGCCGACAGGGCCCCGAACATCCGGTCCACCTCGGCCTGTTCCGCCTCGCCGCCGCCGTCCAGGGTGCGGCGCAGCTCCGCGTACGCCTCCAGTTTGACCCGCAGCCCCGCGAAGGCGAACGGCTTGACCAGGTACTGAAGCGCGCCCTGCCGCATCGCCGCCTGCACGGTCGCCACGTCCCGCGCCGCCGTCACCATGATCACGTCGGACTGGTGGCCACGCCGCCGCATCTCCTGGACCACCGTCAGACCGGTCCGGTCCGGCAGATAGTGGTCCATGAGCACGAGGTCGAGGCGCGGCAGTGTCTCCAGCCGGTGCAGCGCCTGGGCCGCGCTGTGCGCCTCGCCGGCCACATGGAAGCCCGGCACCTTCTCGACGTAGGCGGCGTTCACGCGCGCGACGCGGGTGTCGTCGTCCACGACCAGGACCTCGATCATCGCGCGTCCTCCTCGCCGCCGGCCCCGACGGTTTCCGGCCGCGGCGAGGGCAGCGTGACGTCCGCCGCGGGACCGGGCTCGGCCAGTGCCTCGGGCAGGACGACGGTGAACTCGGCGCCCCCGCCGGGCGCCGCACCGGCCACCGCGCTGCCGCCCTGCCGTTCGGCGAACGTCCTGACCAGGGACAGCCCGATGCCGCGGCGGCGATGCGCCGGCGGTTCCTTGGTGGACCACCCCTCGGTGAAGATCGTCTCGCGCTGCCCGGCGGGCACCCCCGGCCCGGTGTCGCGGACGCGCAGTACCGCCGTACGCCCCTCGCCCCGGAACTCCACCTCCACGCGCGCGTGCCGAGTGCCGGCGGCGGCGTCGACGGCGTTGTCGACCAGGTTGCCGACGACGGTGACCAGTCCCCGGGGGTCGATCAGCCGGTCCGGCAGCAGGGTGCGGTCCGAGACCCACAGGGTGACGCCGCGCTCGGCCGCGACGGTGGCCTTGCCGACCAGCAGGGCGGCCAGCAGGGGGTCGGTGATCCGTTCGGTGATCTGTTCCGCGGTGGCCCGGTGGTTGCCGACCACCTCGCCGACGAACTCCGCGGCGTCGTCGTACATCTCCAGCTCCAGCAGCCCGAGCAAGGTGTGCATGCGGTTGGCGTGCTCGTGGTCCTGGGCGCGCAGGGCGTCGATCAGGCCGCGGGTGGAGTCCAGTTCGCGGCCGAGCTGTTCCAGTTCGGTGCGGTCGCGCAGGGTGGCGACGGCGCCGTCGTCGTCGGTGGGCATCCGGTTGGCGACCAGCACCCGCGGGCCGCGGACGGTGAGCAGGTCGGTGCCGGTCACCCGGCCGGCCAGCACATCGGCGGTACGTCCCGCGCCGAGGGCCTCGCCGGGGGTTTGGCCCACGGACTCGTCGCCGAGGTCCAGCAGGCGCCGCGCCTCGTCGTTGAGGAGGCGGATCCGGCCCGCTCGGTCCAGGGCGACGACGCCCTCCCGGATGCCGTGCAGCATCGCCTCGCGCTCCGCGAGCAGCGCCGCGATGTCGGAGAAGGCCAGGTCCCGGGTCTGCCGCTGGACCCGGCGCGCGATCAGCCAGGCGGCCAGCGCGCCGACCGCCAGCGCGCCCCCGGCGTACGCGAACAGGCCGGGAACGGCGTGCAGCAGCCGCGCCCGGACGCTGTCGTAGGCGATGCCCACGGAGACCGCTCCGACGATGTCGCCGGTGCCGTCGCGCAGCGGGACCTTGCCGCGGGCCGAGCGGCCCAGGGTGCCGTCGTCGATCTCCATCACCTCGTGCCCGGCCAGGGCCTCGCCGGGGTCGGTCGACACGGCCGCGCCGATCCGGCCGGGATCGGTGTGCGACCAGCGCACTCCCCGCCGGTCCAGTACCACGACATACTCCGCCCCGGTGGCCTTCCGGATCCGTTCCGCCTCCCGCTGCACCGGACCGTCCGCCGTCGCGGGGGTAGCGCGCAGGTCCGCCGCGAGCTGCGGCTGCTGTGCGGTGGTCTGCGCGATGGCGAGCGCCCGGCGCATCGCCTGGTCGTCCAGCTGATCGCCGAGCGGCGCGAGGAACAGCCCGGTGGCGAGCACCGCGACTCCGGCGGCGATCGCCAGCTGCATCAGCAGTACCTGCGAGAACACTCGCCGGGGCAGACCGAGGCGCAGGCGGCGCGGGGGAGTAGTGCGGCTCATGGCCCTCGACGGTACGTGGTGCGGACGCGGGGCCGAAAAGGGGTATGACCACGGAGACGCGCATCCTTCGCGGCGAGCACGGCGAGCACGGCGAGCGGTGAGCCCGTACGGGCTTCCGTACGGGCTTCCGTACGGACTTCCGTATGGAAGCCCGGGACTCGGTCACCCGGCGAGTGCCACCGCCCCCACCACCGCCAGTTCACGGATCCCGGTGACCTCCATCCGCGCGGGTGAGCCGAGCACCGACGCGCCGCAGCTTTCCGGGCGCGGCGGCAGCGACGCGCCCTGGGCCACCGTGACCCGCCAGTGCCGTCCGTCGACGTGCGCCACGGTCACCTCCCAGTGCGGTGCCGCTCCGTCGGTGCGCACGACGCCGAGCGTCTCGGCCGCGTATTCGCCCACCGCCGCGCGGACGGCCAGTTCGGCGGCCTGCCCGGGCCGCTCCCAGGCCGAGCTGCCCCGGCACCCGGTCAGGACGATCCGCCGCTCCCGCACGCCCCGCAGGATCTCCCCGACGGCGTGCGCGTCGACCCGGCCGTACGCGTAGCCGTACGGCAGGACCAGCACGGTCGGCGAGAACCGGTGGCCGCCCAGATGCGTGACCTCCCAGACGCCCTCGGTCCCGGCGGCGGCGAGGTCCGCGGCCAGCGGCCGGCCGAGCAGCGCGCAGCACCGGTCGCGCTTGCCGTTGGTGCAGACCAGCACCAGCGGGTCGCCGGTGTGCGGCCCGCCCCGCAGCACAGTGTCGAAGCCGCGCCCCTCGCCCCGGCCGAGCGCGGCGAAGTCCAGGTCGAGCAGCCGGGACGGGTCGGCGACCGTGGCGGCGCGCAGCCAGGTGGACCCCGGTGCGCTGTGGGCCGCGTAGACGCGCCGTTCGGCGGACGTACCGGAGTCCGCGTGGCGTCCGGGGCGTCGGATGAGCGCGATCCGCACGCCCGTGCCGCGTGTGGCCTTTTCCAGGGCACGGCCCAGGGCGGGGTCCAGGTGGCTCGCGGTGAGCGCCTTGGCACCCCACGGGCCGGGCTGCTCCAGCAGCAGCCAGGTCCGGGCGGTCGCCGCGGTTCCCGAAACGGGCTCGTCGAGGTCCTGGGAGACGGTTGAGCACCTACTCACAGAGGTGAGCCTAACCTGAGTTGACAGCGCTGACCTCCCGCCGCACTCGGACAGCCGCCGGTGGAGTGACGTCGGTGGAGTGACGCCGGCGCCGGTACCCGCCCGGGGGCCGGGCTACTCGGGCAGCGGCCGGGGCGGGCGCGGCCCCACGTACAGCCCGCTCGGCCGCATCCGCAGCGGCCGTTCCGCGTACTCCTCCAGGGCGTGTGCGATCCAGCCCGCCGTACGGGCCACCGCGAAGATCGTCTCGCTCGCCGAGGACGGCATGCCGCAGGAGACGGTCAGTGCGGCGAGCGCCAGGTCGACGTTGGCGTGCAGCGGGGTGTGCCGGGCCGCGGTGGCGACGACGTCCTGGGCCGCCGACAGTACGGGCGCGGCCCGGGGGATCTCCGCCAGGAGGGCGAACAGGGCACGCGCGCGGGGATCCTCGCCCGGGTACAGGCGGTGCCCGAGCCCGGGGATCCGGCGCCCCGCCCGCAGCTCCTCCGCGACCACCGGCGCCGCGCTGCCCCGGTCGAGCACGTCGGCCAGCATCCGGTGGGCGAGGCCGCCGGCCGCGCCGTGCAGCGGCCCCTCGAGCACGCCCAGCCCCGCGGACACGGCGGCGTACGGGTGCGCCCGGGCCGACGCGGCGACCCGCACGGCGAGTGTCGAGGCGGCCAGGTCGTGGTCGGCGAGCAGGGCGAGGGCGGTGTCCAGCGCCTCCAGCGACTCCTCGTCGGCGGGCAGCGCGCTGAGCCGTGTCCACAGCCGGTGGGCGATCCGCTGCTGCCCGGCGGGTTCGCGCGACACCGGCGGAAGGGCGGCGACCAGGGTGGGGACGAGGGTCCGGGCGGTGCCGAGCACGGCCTCCTCGGTCAGGTCGAAGCGCAGCGGGTCGGCGGTCGCGGCGGCGATGGCGGCGACCCGCAGCCGGTCGGTGGGCCCGGTGTGCTCGGGCAGGGCGTCGGCGGCGCGGCGGGCGACGGCGACGGAGGCCGCGGGCGCGGTGAAGACGGCCCCGGGGTGCGGCCGCCCGGTCCACAGCCACTCGGCGACCTCCTCGTAGCTGTGCCGCCGGGCCAGGTCGACCGCGTCGACGCCCCGGAAGTAGAACCGGTCCCGGTCGATGAGCGTGAGGTGCGTCCGTACGGCCGGTTCGCCGCCGGGCGACGGGCCGGCGTCGCCCTCGCGCCGGTTGCGCCGGGCCAGGGCCCGCACCTCCTTGGCGTCGAAGGTGCTGCCCCGGCCGCCCGGAACCCGCCGGCTGCCGAGTAGACCGCGGCTGACGTACGCGTACACGGTCTCCGGTTTCACGCCGAGCAGTTCGGCGGCCTCCTTGGTGCTCAGCCGGCCGGGCTCCTGATCGCGCATGGAGGTCACCGTATCCACCTTCGTCCCTCACTCGATACCGCTGATATGCATTGACTGAATCAATATTGACACAGCACCAATCAATTATGGACAGTCACATCAATACAAGGAAGAGGCCACGAAGAAGAGGCCACGAAGAAGAGGCCACGAAGAAGAGGCCATGCGGAAGAGGCCACGAGGAGGAGCACATGTCCCGAAACACGTCCGCGCACCTGACCGAGGTGCCGCGAGGGCTCGCGGGAGTCGTCGTCACCGACACCGAGATCGGTGACGTACGCGGAACCGAGGGCTTCTATCACTACCGCCAGTACTCCGCGGTCGAACTCGCCGAGACCCGCGGCTTCGAGGAGGTCTGGCACCTGCTGGTCCACGGCGACCTGCCGGACGCGCCGCGCGCCGCCGCGTTCGCCGCCGAGACCGCCGCCCTGCGCCGGCTGCCCGCCGAGGTGCGGGCGGCGCTGCCCGCCGTCGCGGCGGCGCAGGGACGCTCGGGCCCGCTCACCGGCATGCGTACGGCCCTGTCCCTGCTGGGCGCGGCGCGCGGCTTCCGCCCGGTGTACGACATCGACGCCGGCCGCCGCCGCGCGGACACCCTCGTCGCGGTCGCCGCCGTCCCCACGCTGCTCGCCGCGCTGCACCGGCTGGGGCAGGGCCAGGAACCCGTTGAGCCGCGCGAGGACCTGCCGTACGCGGCGAACTACCTCTACATGCTCACCGGCAGCGAGCCGGACCAGCGGCGGGCCCGGGCGATCGAGCAGTACCTGATCTCCACCGTCGACCACGGTTTCAACGCCTCGACGTTCACCGCGCGGGTCATCGCCTCGACCGGAGCGGATGTCGCGGCCTGCCTCGCGGGCGCGGTGGCGGCGCTGTCCGGGCCGCTGCACGGCGGAGCGCCGAGCCGCGCCCTGGACACCCTGGACGCGATCGGCGCGCCCGACCGCGTCGACGGCTGGATCCGCGAACGCGTCCTGGCGGGCGAGCGCATCATGGGGTTCGGCCACGCCGTCTACCGCACCGAGGACCCCCGTTCCCGGATGCTGCGCGAGGTGGCCCGGGGATTCGGCGGCCCCCGCGTCGAGTTCGCCGTCAAGGTGGAGCGCCGGGTCGAGGCCGTCCTCGCCGAACTGAAACCGGGCCGGGAACTGCACACGAACGTGGAGTACTACGCGGGTGTCGTCATGGAACTCTGCGGTCTGCCCCGCGAGATGTTCACCCCGACCTTCGCCGCGGGCCGGGTCGTGGGCTGGAGCGCCCACATCCTGGAGCAGGCCGAGGACACGAAGATCATCAGGCCGTCGGCGCGGTATGTGGGGCCGGGGGTGGCGGTGCGGGCGGATGCCCGGGGCTGAGGAACGCGTGCGGCCTGGTGCCGTGTTCCGGCGCCAGGCCCAGGCGGTGGAGGGCCGAGCAGGGACGGGGTGCCGGGCTGCTCGCCGGAAGGTCCGGCCCGGCCGACGGTGGTGCGGCCGGCCGGCGGAGCGAGCGGTGCTCAGGCGTCGGGGATGTCCGCCTTGGCACGGATCAGGGTTTCCCGGCTCACGACGACGATGCGTTCGTAGTCGGCGCGGGCGGCGTCGGCGGGCAACTCGCGTTCCAGCGCCTCGGTGGCCTCGGTGCCGATGACGGCGAAGTTGCCGTCACTCAGTTCGAACAGGTCGGGACAGGTGGATCCCGAGGCACTGCCCCGCGCGCTGGGAGGCACACCGATGCGGCGCACGATCTTCAAAGGTACTGATCCTTAGGTGCAGAGGGACTGAATGAAGCAGTATCGACCACACGCTACTGGTGCCGCGGAGGCGGGAGTGACCGGATGGTCGAAGACACTCCGTCGTGTCCTCCGCGCGTATGTGTTGACCTGCGGCGCCGCAGGTTGCCGCCAGCCGGTCCGGGCGGCTTTCAGACGACCCACCACTCATCGGTGTCGGCCTCGTCGAGTTCCTTCACGAGGTCGTCGACGAGCCGCCCGAGCCGGGCCTCCTCCGCCCCGTTGAGGGCCGCCCGCGGGCGTTTCGAAGCCTCCCAGTACTCACGGAAGATCGGGTTCTGGAGGAACTCCCGCAGATGCCCGGAGAACTCCTCGTCTCCGATCAGCCCCGCTCGATGGATGTGATACAGGTTCACGTACCACGCGTTGGCGTAGAAGAACTGACGGCGCCGCTCCGCCGGGATGCTCTTGTCGTAGGTGTCGATGACGTCGGCCAGGGACGGATCGTCGATCGCCCGCATCAGCAGTTCCCAGTGCATGAGCTGCTGGTGCGCCAGTGACTTGCGACGGATCGCCAACTCCTCCAGTTCCAGCTCTCGTTCCCGCTGCCGGGCCTCCACTCGCCGCCGGCGCGCGGCCAGTGTCAGCGCGGCCGTGGCGAGCAGCAGACCGGCCGTGGTGGAGCCGAGCCCTCCTGCACTGTCTTTCCGTGTGACCATGTCAACCCCCGATTCACGCAACCGTCCGCCGGTCGTCGCGTGCGGGGCGGCTGACGGGGACCGGCGAGCGATAGGCGGCGCTTGCCACCTCCAGAGTGCCGAGCGGCTCTGATCGGCGGGGAGGCGGAGAGGCGGCGCACGGAGGGAAGCGGGGTCGCACGCACCGGCGCCTTCTCCAACGTCTGCCCCCTGCACGCTGCTAACAATCGTTCACTTCGAGGCGTTTCCGGGACTCGTATCCTGAGGCTGCACACGGTCCGGCAGGCGTGAGAGAGGCAGCACATTGGGGCAGAGTCCGACCCCGCGGGTACCGACCCGGCAGATCCCGGTGGTCATCCTCGCCGGATTCCTGGGTTCCGGGAAAACCACGCTCCTCAACCACCTGCTGCACCGCTCCGGCGGCAGCCGCATCGGCGCGATCGTCAACGACTTCGGTGCCATCGAGATCGACGCCATGGCGGTGGCCGGCGCGCTCGGCGACTCCACCGTCTCGCTCGGCAACGGCTGCCTGTGCTGCGCCGTCGACCCCGGTGAACTGGACGTCTACCTGGCCCGGCTGGCCCGCCCGGAGACCGGCGTCGACGTCGTCGTCATCGAGGCCAGCGGCCTGGCCGAGCCCCAGGAACTGGTGCGCATGCTGCTCGCCAGCGAACTCCCGGGGATCGTCTACGGCGGCCTGGTCGAGGTGGTCGACGCCGCCGAGTTCGACGACACCCGGGCCCGGCACCCCGAGATCGACCGGCATCTGGCCCTCGCCGACCTAGTCGTGGTCAACAAGCTCGACCGGGCTCCGGACGGCGGCCAGCGGGTACTCGACCTGGTCGGCTCGCTCACCGACCGGGCCGCCGTCGTCCCGGCCGGCTACGGCCGGATCGATCCCGAGTTCCTCTTCGACTGCCGGCCGGCCGAGGAGCGGGTCGGGCAGCTGTCCTTCGACGACCTGCACGACCACACCGCGCCCGGCGGGCACGCCGACCATCTGCACGCCGCCTACGACAGCCTGTCGTTCGTCTCCGACGTCCCGCTGGACCCGCGGCGCCTGATGCGGTTCCTCGACAGCCGGCCCGAGGGCCTGTACCGGATCAAGGGGTACGTCGACTTCGGCCCGTACGACGCGCACAACCGGTACCTCGTGCACGCCGTCGGACGCTTCCTGCGCTTCTACCCGGAGCCCTGGCCGCCCGCCGGCTCCGGCCCCGGCGCCGAACGGCTGACCCAGCTCGTCCTGATCGGCACCGGCATCGACGCGCCCGCCCTCACCAAGGAACTCCAGGAGTGCGTGCGCCCCGCCCCGCACGCCGACGAGCACGGCATGTGGGGCGTCCTGCGCTACGTACAGGGACCGGCGGACGACCCGGACCCCGACGGCGGAGCGGAGCCCGATCCCTGCTCGGACCCCGACCCCGACCCCGACCCCGACCTTTAGGCCGGTCCGGCCACCACCGCCACCGTCTTCGGCAGGGACACGCCCGAGCCGTCGCGGCGCGGGTCGGTCTCCGGGAGCTGGGCCGGTGTGCCGTTCTTCTGCGCGGCCCGGGTCGGCGTGGGACCTGCCCAGGCCAGGGCCAGGCAGTCCTCGCCCTTCAGGAACCGCTGGCAGCGCACCCCGCCGGTGGCCCGGCCCTTGCGCGGATACTGGTCGAACGGCGTCAGCTTGGCCGTGGTCTGCACCGAGTCGTCCAGCGTGCCGCGCGAGCCCGCCACGGTGAAGACCACCGCGTCCGCCGCCGGGTCGACCGCCGTGAACGAGATGACCTTGGCGCCCTCGGTGAGCTTGATGCCGGCCACCCCGCCGGCCGGCCGGCCCTGCGGACGGACCTGCGACGCCTGGTAGCGCAGCAGTTGGGCGTCGTCGGTGATGAAGACCAGGTCCTCCTCGCCGGTGCGCAGCTCGACCGCGCCGACGATCCGGTCGCCCTCCTTGAGGGTGATGACCTCCAGCTCCTCCTTGTTGCCCGGATAGTCGGGCACCACTCGCTTGACGATGCCCTGTGCCGTGCCGAGCGCGAGCCCCGGCGAGGACTCGTCGAGCGTGGTCAGGCAGACCACCGTCTCGTCGTCCTCCAGGGAGACGAACTCCGCCAGCGGCGCGCCGCCCGACAGGTTCGGCGGGGACATGTCCGCCGGCAGCTGGGGCAGGTCGACCACGTTGATCCGCAGCAGCCGCCCGGCCGACGTCACCACGCCGAACTCACCGCGGGCCGTGGCCGGCACCGCCGAGACGATCAGGTCGTGCTTGACCCGCTTGGCGCCGCCGTCCGAGGCGAACGGCTCGCCGTTGGCCGTACGGGCCAGCAGTCCCGTCGAGGAGAGCAGCACCCGGCACGGGTCGTCCGCCACCTGGAGCGGCACGGCGGCGACCGGGGCGGACGCCGACTCCAGCAGGACGGTCCGGCGGTCGGTGCCGAACTTCTTGGCCACCGCGGCCAGTTCCGCCGAGACCAGCTTGCGCAGCTCCGTGTCGGAATCCAGGATGCGGGTCAGCTCCTCGATCTCCGCGTTGAGCCGGTCCTTCTCGGCCTCCAGCTCGATGCGGTCGAACTTGGTGAGCCGACGCAGCGGCGTGTCCAGGATGTACTGGGTCTGCACATCGCTCAGCCCGAAGTGCTCGATCAGGCGCTCCTTGGCCTGCGCGGAGTTCTCGCTGGAGCGGATGAGGCGGATCACCTCGTCGATGTCGATCAGCGCGGTGAGCAGGCCCTCGACCAGGTGCAGCCGGTCACGGCGCTTGCCGCGGCGGAACTCGCTGCGTCGCCGCACCACGGTGAACCGGTGGTCGAGATAGACCTCCAGCAGCTCCTTCAGACCCAGGGTGAGGGGCTGGCCGTCCACCAGGGCGACGTTGTTGATGCCGAAGGACTCCTCCATCGGCGTCAGCTTGTAGAGCTGCTCCAGGACCGCCTCCGGCACGAAGCCGTTCTTGATCTCGATGACCAGGCGCAGTCCGTGCTCGCGGTCGGTGAGGTCCTTGACGTCCGCGATGCCCTGGAGCTTCTTCGCGCCCACCAGGTCCTTGATCTTGGCGATCACCTTCTCCGGGCCGACCGCGAAGGGCAGCTCGGTGACGACCAGGCCCTTGCGGCGGGCGGTCACCGTCTCCACGGTCACCGACGCGCGGATCTTGAACGTGCCGCGGCCCGACGCGTACGCGTCCCGGATGCCCGGCAGTCCGACGATCACGCCGCCGGTGGGCAGGTCGGGGCCGGGGACATGCTTCATCAGGGCTTCGAGATCGGCGGCGGGGTACCGGATCAGGTGCCGGGCGGCGGCGATGACCTCGCGCAGGTTGTGCGGCGGCATGTTGGTGGCCATGCCGACGGCGATCCCGGAGGCGCCGTTGACCAGCAGGTTGGGGAAGGCGGCGGGCAGCGCCTGCGGCTCCTGCTCCTGGCCGTCGTAGTTGGGGGCGAAGTCGACGGTGTCCTCGTCGATCGACTCCGTCATCAGGCCGGCCGCCTCGGCCATCCTGCACTCGGTGTACCGCATGGCGGCGGGCGGGTCGTCGTTGCCCAGCGAGCCGAAGTTGCCGTGGCCGTCGACCAGCGGGACGCGCATCGAGAACGGCTGGGCCATGCGGACCAGGGCGTCGTAGATCGACGCGTCGCCGTGCGGGTGCAGCTTGCCCATCACCTCGCCGACGACGCGGGCGCACTTGACGTAGCCGCGCTCGGGCCGCAGCCCCATCTCGTTCATCTGGTAGACGATGCGGCGGTGCACCGGCTTGAGCCCGTCGCGTGCGTCCGGCAGGGCACGGGAGTAGATGACCGAGTACGCGTACTCGAGGAACGAGCCCTGCATCTCGTCGACGACGTCGATGTCGAGGATCTTCTCCTCGAACGGATCGTCGGGCGGCGGGGTCTTCGTACTACGGCGGGCCATCGCTGCCGGCTCCTTGCTGAAGCGTGAACGGTGAACGGTGATCTGACGCGGTCCATTGTGGACCGCGGCACTGACAGCGACCGACCAGGACCCGTCGCGGGCGCCCGGCCCGGTGCTGCCCGCAGGGTACGCCCTCACCCCCGCCGACCTGACGCGCACGCCGGTGCGCCCCTGCCGGCCGCCTGCCCGACCACGACCGCCTCCTCGGCCCGGGGCCGGCCTTCTGGCCCCCGGGGCACCCCTCCCCCGTCAGCTCCCCCCGCCCCACCGCCGGAGGCGCTCGCTCTCGGCGTACCCGCGGCGGGAACTTCTCCGGTGCTCCGCGCGCTTGCATACAGTGGCAGGATCGGTAGGAATTCCGCAGTTCCGACCAGTGATTCGGTTCGGACCAGCGATTCCACCCAAGGTTTCCGCGATCGAAGGGACGTACATGCCCATGGGTCACACGGCCACCGCCGAGGCAGGCTCCGGCGGGCTGACAGCGACCGAGTACCGCCTGGCCAACGGCCTGCGCGTGGTGCTCTCCGAGGACCACCTGACCCCGGTCGCGGCGGTGTGCCTCTGGTACGACGTCGGCTCCCGCCACGAGGTCAAGGGCCGTACCGGTCTGGCTCACCTTTTCGAGCACCTGATGTTCCAGGGCTCCGCCCAGGTCAAGGGCAACGGCCACTTCGAACTGGTGCAGGGCGCCGGCGGCTCCCTCAACGGCACCACCAGCTTCGAGCGCACCAACTACTTCGAGACCATGCCCACCCACCAGCTGGAGCTCGCCCTCTGGCTGGAGGCCGACCGCATGGGCTCGCTGCTCGCCGCCCTCGACGACGAGTCGATGGAGAACCAGCGCGACGTCGTCAAGAACGAACGCCGCCAGCGCTACGACAACGTGCCCTACGGCACCGCGTTCGAGAAGCTGACCGCCCTCGCCTACCCGGCGGGCCACCCCTACCACCACACCCCGATCGGCTCCATGGCCGACCTGGACGCGGCCACCCTGGAGGACGCCCGCGCGTTCTTCCGTACGTACTACGCGCCCAACAACGCGGTGCTGTCCGTGGTCGGCGACATCGACCCCGAGCAGACCCTCGCCTGGGTGGAGCGGTACTTCGGCTCCATCGCCTCGCACGACGGCAAGCCCGCCCCCCGGGACGGCGCGCTGCCCGAGGTGATGGGCGAGCAGGTGCGCGAGGTCGTCGCGGAGGAGGTCCCGGCCCGCGCCCTGATGGCCGCCTACCGCCTGCCGCACGACGGCACGCGCGCGTGCGACGCCGCCGACCTGGCGCTCACCGTCCTCGGCGGCGGCGAGTCCTCCCGCCTCTACAACCGCCTGGTGCGCCGCGACCGGACCGCCGTCGCGGCCGGCTTCGGCCTGCTGCGGCTGGCCGGCGCCCCCTCGCTCGGCTGGCTGGACGTGAAGACCTCCGGTGACGTCGAGGTGCCGGTCATCGAGGCCGCCATCGACGAGGAGCTGGCCCGGTTCGCCGAGGAGGGCCCCACCGCCGAGGAGATGGAGCGGGCCCAGGCCCAGCTGGAGCGCGAGTGGCTGGACCGGCTCGGCACGGTCGCCGGACGCGCCGACGAACTGTGCCGCTACGCCGTCCTGTTCGGCGACCCGCAGCTCGCCCTGACCGCCGTACAGCGGGTCCTGGAGGTGACGCGGGAGGAGGTCCAGGAGGTCGCCAAGGCCCGCCTGCGCCCCGACAACCGCGCGGTGCTCGTCTACGAGCCCACCGCCCCGGCGGCCGACGCCGACGACGCCACCGACGAGAACGAGGAGGCGGCCAAGTGACCGAGCTGGCCACCATGGAATTCCACCCGCGGCCGCAGGCCGGCGAGCCCAGGCCCTGGGCCTTCCCGGCCCCCGAGCGCGGCACCCTCGGCAACGGTCTGACGCTGCTGCGCTGCGACCGCCCCGGCCAGCAGGTCGTGGCCGTCGAGGTGTTCCTGCGGGCGCCGCTGGACGCCGAGCCGGCCGGCCTGGACGGTGTCGCCACCGTCATGGCGCGGGCCTTCTCCGAGGGCACCGACAAGCACACCGCCGAGGAGTTCGCCGCCGAACTGGAGCGCTGCGGGGCCACCCTGGACGCGCACGCCGACCACCCCGGCGTCCGCCTCAGCCTCGAAGTGCCCGTCTCCCGCCTCGCCAAGGCGCTCGGTCTGGTCGCCGACGCGCTCAGGGCGCCCGCGTTCGCCGACAGCGAGATCGAGCGCCTGGTGCGCAACCGGCTCGACGAGATCCCGCACGAGCTGGCCAACCCCGCGCGCCGGGCCGCCAAGGAACTCTCCAAGGAGCTGTTCCCGGCGGACTCCCGGATGTCCCGCCCGCGCCAGGGCACCGAGGAGACGGTGGCGGGCATCGACTCGGCGGCCGTCCGCGCCTTCTACGAGAAGCACGTACGCCCCGCCACCGCCACCGCCGTGGTGGTCGGCGACCTCACCGGCGTCGACCTCGACGCGCTGCTCGCCGACACCCTCGGCTCGTGGACCGGCTCGGCCGCCGAGCCGCGCCCGGTGCCGCCGGTGACCGCCGACGACACCGGCCGGGTCGTCATCGTGGACCGCCCCGGCTCGGTGCAGACGCAGCTGCTGATCGGCCGCACCGGCCCGGACCGGCACGACAGCGCCTGGCCCGCCCAGGTGCTCGGCACGTACTGCCTGGGCGGCACCCTCACCTCCCGCCTGGACCGGGTGCTGCGCGAGGAGAAGGGCTACACCTACGGCGTCCGGTCCTTCGGGCAGGTGCTGAGGTCGGCGCCCGACGGCACCGGCGCCGCGATGCTCGCCATCAGCGGCTCGGTCGACACCCCGAACACCGGGCCGGCCCTCGACGACCTGTGGAAGGTGCTGCGCACGCTCGCCGAGGGCGGCCTCACCGACGCCGAGCGGGACGTCGCCGTGCAGAACCTGGTGGGCGTCGCGCCGCTGAAGTACGAGACCGCGGCGGCTGTCGCGGGCACCCTGGCCGACCAGGTCGAGCAGTACCTGCCCGACGACTACCAGGCGGCGCTGTACCAGCGGCTCGCCGCGACCGGCACGGTGGAGGCCACCGCGGCAGTGGTGAACGCCTTCCCGGTGGACCGGCTGGTGACCGTCCTGGTGGGCGACGCGGCGCAGATCAAGGCGCCCGTCGAGGCGCTCGGCATCGGCGAAGTCACGGTCGTGAGCGCTGAGTAGCGCCACGCGCGCGCGGGGCGGCTCCGGTGACTGTTCTGTCACCGGAGCCGCCCTATGTCCGAATAGGGCAATTTAATACAGAGGTTGCCTGTCTGCCCTGTGGGATGAGCAACAAAAACCCTGTTGCGTTTGAGTCTTGAACGGACGCCCGCTTAGCGTCTCCCCGGCTGTTCGTCAGGCAGTGCGCCGCACCCGCGGCACCGGACAGTCATCGCCGAGTCCCCGTACGGCGCGAGCCAGGGGAGCCGGGGACCCACCGTCCCTGGGGTGAATCGGACGCCCGCGCGGAAGCGAGGGGGCCCGTAGGAGACCTTCCTGCTCCGAACCCGTCAGCTAACCCGGTAGGCGAGAGGGAAGGAAAGGACCAGCCTCTACATGGCGTTCACGCGCGCCACCGGGAAGCACCGTCGTCCCGGCCGGATCCACCGCAGCACCGTCCGCGCGGCGGGTGTCGCGACCCTCACCACCACCGGCGTCCTGGGCACCCTCGCGGCCCCCGCGCTGGCCGCCGAGCCGTCCCCCGAGGACACCGGCCTCATCCCCGTCATCACCCTCGGCGACTCGGTGGCCGAGAAGGTCGGCGCCCAGGCCGCCGCCCAGCGGCAGGCCGCCGAGGACGCCGCCGCCCGGGAGCAGGCCGAGGCGGACGCCCGGCAGCGGGCCGCCGAGGCCGCCGAGCAGGCCCGCGAGGCCAAGGAGCGCGCCGCCCGCGCGGCCGAGCGCGAGCGCCTGACCACCTACGTGGCGCCCATCAGTGCCTCCTACGTCTCCACCGCCTACCGGGCCAGCAGCGGCCTGTGGTCCTCCGGCACCCACACCGGCATCGACTTCCACGCCGCGTCCGGCACCACCGTCCACGCGGTCGGCGCCGGCACCGTCGTCGAGGCCGGCTGGGGCGGCGCGTACGGCAACCAGGTCGTGATCAAGATGCACGACGGGACGTACACGCAGTACGGCCACCTGTCGTCCATCGGGGTCTCGGTCGGCCAGACGGTCGACCCCGGCGAGCAGATCGCCCGCTCCGGCGCGACCGGCAACGTCACCGGACCGCACCTGCACTTCGAGGCCCGCACCGGCCCGGAGTACGGCTCGGACATCGACCCGGTGGCCTACCTCCGCTCCCACGGCGTCACCGTCTGACCCCGCACTCCCCTTCGAAAGCCCCGGCTCCCCGAGCCGGGGCTTTCGGCGTTAAAGGTGACCAAAAACAGCCCAAGAACAGCCACCGAAACCGACCCCCCATCGGAAAGTGCGGCGCATTGCAATAGAGTCACTGAACACGCGTCAATCGTCGACGTTTCACGGGGATTAAGGCGGAGGTCGGTCATGCGTATTCCGGCGCACTCGGTATGCACGGCGATCCGGGACGACATCGTCGCCGGTGTCTACGAGCGCGGCAGCCGGCTCACCGAGGAACTGCTCGCCCGCCGCTACGGCGTCTCCCGCGTCCCGGTGCGCGAGGCCCTGCGGACCCTGGAGGCCGAGGGCTTCGTGGTGACCCGGCGGCACGCGGGCGCGTGCGTGGCCGAACCGACCGAGCAGGAGGCCGCCGACCTGCTGGAGATGCGGCTGCTGCTGGAACCGCTCGGCGCCGCCCGGGCCGCCCAGCGGCGCAGCGAGGCCCATCTGAAGGTGCTGCGCGGCCTGGTGCGGCTGGGCCAGGAGCGGGCCAGGCGGGGCAACAGCGACGACCTGCGCTCGCTGGGCGGCTGGTTCCACGAGACGCTCGCCCAGGCGGCCGGCAGCGCGTCCCTGACCACCACGCTGACCCAGCTGCGGCACCGGATCGCCTGGATGTACGCCGTGGAGGCGCCGGCCAGCCCGGCGGACACCTGGGCGGAGCACGGTGCGATCGTCGACGCGGTGGCCCGGGGCGACGGCGAGCGGGCCCGGTCGCTCACCGCGCTGCACACCGAGCGGTCCACGGCCGCGCACCGGCTGCGCTTCGCCGCGGCCGCCGACCGCGCGGAGCGTGTGAGGAACTCGCAACGTGCCGTAAACATGCCGAGCCTGCGTCATTAACACGGCCGCCGTATACAAAGAGGAGCTATTCGGCGAGACCTCGGCGGGGTCTATTTCCGCTGCCTATTTGTCGTGACCCGGCGGATGCTTTCGCCAGAGGTCCGGTGAATTCCCGGCGTCCGTGCGCGGAAATACGGAAGCCGCGCCGGCCCCGAAGGGCCGGCACGGCTTCACCGTGTTGCGCGCGGTGGCTCAGACGGTTTCCGGAAGCTCCTCGAGCCCCTCGGCGACCAGCTTCGCCAGCCGCTCCAGCGCGGCGTCCGCGCCCTCGGCGTCCGAGGCCAGGACGACCTCCTCGCCGCCCTGGGCGCCCAGCCCCAGCACGGCCAGCATGGAGGCCGCGTTGACGGGGGTGCCGTCGGCCTTGGCGATCGTCACCGGCACGCCGGTGGCCGTGGCGGCTCGGACGAAGATGGAGGCGGGGCGGGCGTGGAGACCCTCGGCCCAGCCGACGTTGACGCGGCGCTCAGCCATGTGTTGCTGCCCTTCAGGTGATCAGGGTTGTCTGGATCACGGTTGTCTGCACCAAGGTTGTCTAGACCAGTGATCGGTACCAGTGTTCCATACGGTGTCCCCCCAGACTGCCCCAGTCGGCCCCGAGCCGTTGTCGTACCCGCGCCGTACGCTGGGCCTCATGGAGACCGTGCCGGACCGGCAGGAGTACCCCGCCCACTGGGAGGCGGACGTGGTGCTGCGCGACGGCGGCACCGCGCGGGTGCGTCCCATCACCGCCGCCGACGCCGAGCGCCTGGTCAGCTTCTACGAGCAGGTCTCGGACGAGTCGAAGTACTACCGCTTCTTCGCGCCCTACCCCCGGCTGTCCGCCAAGGACGTGCACCGCTTCACCCACCACGACTTCGTGGACCGGGTGGGGCTCGCGGCCACGGTGGGCGGCGAGTTCATCGCCACCGTCCGCTTCGACCGGATCGGCCCCGACGGCGCGCCCGCGCACGCCCCGGCCGACGAGGCCGAGGTCGCCTTCCTGGTCCAGGACGCCCACCAGGGCCGCGGGGTCGCCTCCGCGCTCCTGGAGCACATCGCCGCGGTCGCCCGGGAGCGCGGCATCCGCCGCTTCGCCGCCGAGGTGCTCCCCGCCAACACCAAGATGATCAAGGTGTTCACGGACGCCGGGTACACCCAGAAGCGCAGCTTCGAGGACGGCGTGGTCCGCCTGGAGTTCGGTCTCGAACCCACCGACCGCTCGCTCGCCGTGCAGTACGCGCGCGAGCAGCGCGCCGAGGGCCGTTCGGTACGGCGGCTGCTCGCCCCCGGCTCCGTCGCGGTGGTCGGCGTCGGCCGCACCCCCGGCGGCGTGGGCCGCTCCGTCCTCGACAACATCCGGAACGCCGGCTTCACCGGCCGGCTGTACGCGGTGAACCGCGCCTTCGACAAGGAGCGCGCGGAACTCGACGGGGTGCCCGCGCACCGCTCCGTACAGGAGATCGACGCACCCGTGGACCTCGCGGTCGTCGCCGTCCCCGCCGAGCAGGTCCCCGAGGCCGTCGCCGACTGCGGGCGGCACGGCGTACGGGGACTGGTCGTGGTCTCCGCCGGATACGCCGAGAGCGGCCCCGAGGGGCGCGACCGGCAGCGCGCCCTGGTGCGGCAGGCGCGCGCGTACGGCATGCGCATCATCGGCCCCAACGCCTTCGGGATCGTCAACACCGCACCCGGGGTCCGGCTCAACGCCTCCCTCGCCCCCGAGATGCCGCGCCCCGGCCGGATCGGGCTGTTCGCCCAGTCCGGCGCCATCGGCATCGCCCTGCTCTCCCGGCTGCACCGGCGCGGCGGCGGGGTCACCGGCGTGACCGGCGTCTCGACGTTCGTCTCGTCCGGCAACCGCGCCGACGTCTCCGGCAACGACGTCATGCAGTACTGGTACGACGACCCGGACACCGACGTCGTCCTGATGTACCTGGAGTCCATCGGCAACCCGCGCAAGTTCACCCGCCTCGCGCGGCGCACGGCGGCGGTCAAGCCGCTGGTCGTGGTGCAGGGCGCCCGGCACGGCGGCGCCGCGCCGCAGGGCCACGCGGTGCGCGCCACCCGGCTGCCGCACGCCACGGTCTCCGCCCTGCTGCGGCAGGCCGGCGTGATCCGCGTCGACACCATCACCGAGCTGGTCGACGCGGGGCTGCTGCTGGCCCGGCAGCCGCTGCCCGCCGGGCCCCGGGTGGCGATCCTGGGCAACTCGGAGTCGCTGGGCCTGCTCACCCACGACGCCTGCCTGGCCGAGGGGCTGCGGCCGCTGCCCCCGCTGGACCTGACCACGGCCGCGGCCCCGGCGGACTTCCGGGCGGCACTGGCCCGGGCGCTGGCCGACGACGCGTGCGACGCCGTGGTGGTGACCGCGATCCCGGCCCTCGGCGAGGGCGCGGCCGGCGACGCCGCTCTGGCCGAGGCCCTGCGCGCGGCCACCGTCGAATCGCCCGCCAAGCCGGTCCTGGTGGTCCACGTGGAACTGGGCGGCCTGGCGGAGGCCCTGTCGGCGGCCACCAGTACGGCTCCGCAGGCCCGGACGAGCGCGGTCGCCCAGTCGGACACCGGGGAAGCGCCCGCCCCGGCCGACGGACCCCCCGCCCCGCAACCCCCCGACGGCACCCACCTCATCCCCGCCTATCCCGCCGCCGAGCGGGCCGTCCGGGCCCTCGCGCAGGCCGTCGCCTACGCCCGCTGGCGGCGCGACACCGCGGAGCCGGGCAAGGTGCCGGAGTACGAGGCCGTCGACGAGAAGGCCGCCGCCGAGCTGATCGGCGGCCACCTCGCGCGCGGCGCGGGGCTCACCCTCGGCGACGAGCAGACCTGCGAGCTGCTCGCCCGTTACGGCATCCACGTCCACCGCACCCTGCCCGCCCCCACCCCCGACGCGGCCGTGGCCGCTGCCCGCGCCCTCGGCCGGCCGGTCGCCCTCAAGGCCACCGCCCCGCACCTGCGCCACCGCGCCGACCTGGGCGGCGTCCGGCTGGACCTGGCGGACGAGGAGCAACTGCGCCGGGCGTACGAGGAGCTGACCGACCTGTTCGGGACGCCCGCCGAGCTGCGCCCGGTGGTGCAGGCCATGGCACCGCGCGGCGTCGACACCGTGGTGCGGGCCGTCATCGACCCGGCGGCCGGCGCCGTGCTCTCCTTCGGACTGGCCGGCGCCGCCACCCAGCTGCTCGGCGACATGGCGCACCGGCTGGTCCCGGTCACCGACCGGGACGCGGCATCACTCATACGTTCGATACGCACCGCTCCGCTGCTCTTCGGCTGGCGCGGCTCGGACCCGGTGGACACCGCCGCCCTGGAGGAACTGCTCCAGCGCGTCTCCCGCCTGGTCGACGACCACCCGGAGGTCGTCGCCGTCACCCTGGAACCGGTGGTCGTCGCCCCGCGCGGCCTCAGCGTCCTCGGCGCCTCGGTGCGCCTGGCCCCGCCGCCCGCCCGGGACGACCTCGGCCCGCGCACGCTCCCGGCGTACTGACCGCCCCGCCCGACCGCCCCCGCGAGGAAGCGGCCGGCGGAACCGGCCGGCGGAACCGGGACGGCCACGACCGTGCCGGGCAGTCAGTGGGCCCCCGTAGGATGGACGGCATGGCCAAGACCAGTACGACGACCCAGGGGCTGCGTGCGGCGATCGAGCGCAGCGGCTACTACCCGGCCCTCGTGGCCGAGGCGGTGGAGGCCGCCGTGGGCGGCGAGCCCGTCCGGTCGTACCTGGTCCACCAGGAGACCACGTTCGACCAGAACGAGGTGCGGCGGCACGTGACCGTGCTCGTCCTCACCGGCAACCGCTTCATCGTCAGCCACACCGACGAGCAGGCCGCCGACGACACCTCCCCGTCCCCCTACGCCACCACGTCCACCGAGTCCGTCAAGATCGGCCGGATCTCGTCCATCGTGGTCAGCCGGGTGGTCGCCAACCCCGAGCAGTACAAGCCGGGCACGCTGCCCCGCGAGATCGTGCTGACCATCGGCTGGGGCGCCGTCGCCCGCATCGACCTGGAGCCCGCCGCCTGCGGCGACCCCAACTGCGAGGCGGACCACGGCTACACCGGCAGCTCGACGGCCGACGACCTCAGCCTGCGGGTCAGCGAGGCCGGCGACGGCCCGGAGACGGTGCGCCAGGCCCTCGCCTTCGCCCAGGCGCTCTCCGAGGCGACCGCGGACACCGCGCACTGATGTCCCAGTCCACCGCCTGGGACATCCCCGAACCGCTCCCCGTCGACTCCGCGCCCGTCCCCGAGTACGGCACCGGCTCGCTCGCCGACCTGCTGCCCACGCTCGCGGCCGGCCTGGCCGTCCCCGGCATGACCGCGGCGATCGAGGAACTGACCCCCGCCGACCGGAACTGCGTCTTCCTGATCGACGGCCTCGGTTGGGAGCAGTTGCGCGCCCACCCCGAGTACGCCCCCTTCCTGACCTCCCTCCTCGGCAGCTCGCGCGGCGGCACCGGACGTCCGGTCACCGCCGGATTCCCGGCGACCACCGCCACCTCGCTGGCCTCCGTCGGCACCGGCCTGCCGCCCGGCGCGCACGGCCTGCCCGGCTACACCGTCCGCGACCCGGCCACCGGCGAGCTGATGAACCAGCTCCGCTGGCAGCCCTGGACCGACCCGCACCTCTGGCAGCCCCGCCCCACCGTCTTCCAGCTCGCCCACGCCGCGGGCGTGCACGCGGTGCAGGTCTCCGCCCCCGCCTTCCAGCACACCCCGCTGACCAAGATCGCGCTCAGCGGCGGCACCTTCCTGGGCCGCGAGTCCGGCGAGGACCGCATGGACCTGACCGCCGAGCAACTGGCCGGCGCCGACCGCGCCCTGGTCTACACGTACTACTCGGAGGTGGACGGCGCCGGCCACCGCTTCGGCGTCGACTCCGACACCTGGCGCGGCCGGCTCTCCCAGGTCGACCGGCTGGTCCAGCGGCTGGCCGAACAGCTCCCGCCGCGCACCGCCCTCTACGTCACCGCCGACCACGGCATGGTCGACGTGCCCTTCGACGAGGAGCACCGCGTCGACTTCGACGCCGACTGGGAGCTGCGGGCCGGCGTCGCCCTGCTCGGCGGCGAGGGCCGCGCCCGGCACGTCTACGCCGTACCCGGCGCCCACGACGACGTGCTGGCCTGCTGGCGCGAGGTGCTCGGCGAGCAGTTCTGGATCGCCTCGCGCGACGAGGCGATCGAGGCGGGCTGGTTCGGCCCGCGGGTGGAGCAGCGGGTGTACGACCGGCTCGGCGACGTCATCGCCGCCGCCCGGGACGACGTCCTGCTCATCGCCTCCGACCGGGAGCCCAAGGAGTCGGCGATGGTCGGCAACCACGGCTCGATGACCCCGGCCGAGCAGCTCGTCCCGCTCCTCGAAGTACGCTCCTGAACCGCCCTGCCGTCCCGTTGCCGAAAGGTGCTCAACCCCTCATGCCCGAGCTGGTCTTCTTCTCCGGAACGATGGACTGCGGGAAGTCGACCCTGGCCCTCCAGATCGAGCACAACCGCTCCGCGCGCGGCCTGGCCGGCATGATCTTCACCCGGGACGACCGGGCCGGCGAGGGCAAGCTCTCCTCCCGGCTCGGCCTGGTCACCGACGCGGTCGAGGTGGCGGACGGCACCGACCTGTACGCGTACCTCGTCGACCACCTCTCGCAGGGCGGCCGGGCCGACTACGTGATCGCGGACGAGGCGCAGTTCCTGGCGCCGGACCAGATCGACCAGCTGGCCCGCGTCGTCGACGACCTCGACCTGGACGTCTACGCCTTCGGCATCACCACCGACTTCCGCTCCAAGCTGTTCCCCGGCTCCCAGCGCCTGGTCGAACTCGCCGACCGGGTCGAGGTCCTCCAGGTCGAGGCCCTGTGCTGGTGCGGCGCCCGCGCCACCCACAACGCCCGCACGGTCGGCGGCGTCATGGTGGTCGAGGGCGCCCAGGTGGTCGTCGGCGACGTCGACCAGTCTCTGGACGAGGTGGGGTACGAGGTGCTGTGCCGCCGCCATCACCGGCGCCGCATGACCAGCGCCTCGGCCCGGGCGGCGGCGCTGTCACCGGACGTGCTGCCGGTACCGCCCGGCTGACGGCCCCGGTCACCCCGGCGGGCGCTCCAGCAGCGCGAACCGCGCCCCCTCCCGGTCCGCCACCATCGCCACCCGCCCCAGGTCGCCCTCCCGCACCCCCTCCAGGACCCGCCCGCCCAGCCCGGCCACCCGCCGCACCGCCTCCGCCACGTCGGCCGTCTCGAAGTACGTCACCCAGTGCGGCCCCCGGCCTGGGGGCAGCGCGTCGCCCACGCCGCGGACGCCGGCGACCGGACGGCCGTCGACATGCAGGGTGACGTAGTCGCGGCCGGTGGCGGGCACCGCCTTCTGCGTGTGGCCGAACGCCGTCACGTAGAACGTGGCGACGCCCGCCGCCGTGTAGGTGACCAGCTCGTTCCAGGCGGGGGTGCCCGGCACCCCGGTGACGGCCGTGCCCAGGTGGGCCGCCGCCTGCCAGACGCCGAAGACGGCGCCGGACGGGTCGGAGGCCAGCAGCATCCGCCCGGCCTCGGCCGCGTCCAGTGGTCCCACGGCGACCGTGCCGCCGCACGACCGCACGGCGCCGGCCGTGCGGTCCACGTCGTCGGAGGCCAGGTACGGCGTCCAGGCGACGGGCAGCTGCCGGCCCGGGGGCAGTTGTCCGATGCCGGCCACCTCCCGGCCGTCGAGCAGGGCCCGCGCGTAGGGGCCGAGCTGCTGGGGGCCCGGCTGGAACTCCCAGCCGAACAGCGCTCCGTAGAACTCCTCGGTCGCCTCCAGGCCGTGCGCCATCAGACTCACCCAGCAGGGTGTGCCGGGGATGCGCAGGGTGGTGTCATCGCCGTCGTGGCCGGCCCGTCCCCGTGACTCGGTCATCGTCGCTCTTCTCTCGGCCCCTCGCGGTGGCCGGTCGCTTCCGCACTGACGGACCCCCCGGCCGTACCGGCACCCGTCCCGGAGCTGAGCGTGTCAGCCCGCCGCGCTGTCCGTTTCCGGGCGCTGGTTGACGAAAGCCGATCGGCTGTACAGCATGTGCCCGATTTTGTACGCCCCGTGATCGGGGCTGCCCGGCGGGCAGGTTAACCCGACATCGACGCGTCGGCCAGCCGGTGCGTCAGGATGGTGGCCATGAACGCCATCATCTCCGCTTCCGACCTCGCGAGCGACCTGGCGGGGGCGGCGCCGCCGGTCCTGCTCGACGTCCGCTGGCAGCTGAGCGCGGCCAAGGCGGCCGGCGCGCCGCCGTTCGACGGCCGGGCCGCGTACGCGGCCGGTCACCTGCCCGGCGCGGTCTACGTCGACCTGGACCGGGAACTCGCCGCCGCGCCCGGTCCGGGCGGCCGGCACCCGTTGCCGGATCTGGCCGAGTTCGGTGCCGCGATGCGCCGGGCGGGCGTGTCGGCCGGGCGGCCGGTCGTCGTCTACGACGGCGGCCAAGGCTGGGCGGCGGCCCGCGCCTGGTGGCTGCTGCGCTGGACCGGTCATCCGGACGTGCGAATCCTGGACGGCGGACTGGCCGCCTGGTCGGGCCCGCTCGCCATCGACGTCCCGGCGCCCGCACCCGGCGACTACGAGCCGGTCCCGGCCGCCGCCGGTCTGCTCGACGCGGACGGCGCCGCCGAACTGGCCCGCACCGGACTGCTCCTCGACGCCCGCGCGGGGGAGCGGTACCGGGGCGAGGTCGAGCCGATCGACCCGGTCGGCGGCCACATCCCGGGCGCGGTGTCGGCCCCGACGGCCGAGAATGTCGCGGCGGACGGGCGGTTCCGCCCCGCCGACGAACTCCACGCCCGTTTCAAGGAACTGGGCGCCGCCGGGGACGTCCCGGTGGGCGTGTACTGCGGCTCGGGCGTCTCCGCCGCCCACGAGGTGCTGGCCCTCGCGGTGGCGGGCATTCCGGCCGCGCTGTACGTGGGGTCCTGGTCGGAGTGGTCGGCGGACCCGGAGCGCCCGGTGGCCGTGGGCCCCGACCCGAACTGAGGAACAACGGGTAAGGGCCGCTCTCCTGGAGAGCGGCCCTTACCCGTACGTCCGAAGGGCATCCGAGGGACGTCCGAAGGGCCGAGGGGCCGTCTACTCCTGCTTCTTGCGCCGCGTGCCGAACACGATCTCGTCCCAGCTGGGGACCGCTGCCCGGCGTCCGGGCCGGACCCCGTCGGCCTCGGCCTGCCGGTCGGTGGAGCCGACCAGCCGGTCCCGGTGGCTGCCCACCGAGCGCGGCATCAGCACATCGGCGTACGCGGAGCCCGCGCCGGCCGACGCGGCGGGCGCCGGGGGCTCCTCGGCCTCCGGTTCCTCGGGCGGTTCCTCCACCGGCTCGGGCGCGGTGACCGGGCGCTCGGGCACGACCAGGTCGCCCCGGAAGCTCGGCACCGCCTCCAGCAGGCTGGTCAGCGAGTCCCGTTCGCTCTCCTCGGCGACGGGCTCGGCCGGCTGGGGCGGCAGGCTGGGCCGCTCCCGCTCCCGGTCACCGGGCCGGTCCAGCGGACGGTCGCGCGGCAGCCGGGCGATGCGCGGCACGAAGGGGAAGCTCGGCTCGGGCGCGGCGAGGTCGTCGGACTCGCCGATCAGCGCGCGCGCCTCGTCGTCGACGGCCTGCACCAGCCGCCGGGGCGGGTCGTAGGTCCAGCTCGCCGAGTGCGGTTCGCCCGCGACCAGGTAGACCAGCAGGACTTCCCAGGTGCCGTCGTCGCGGCGCCAGGAGTCCCACTGGACGGTGTCCTTGTCGGCGCCGCGCAGCAGCAGCCGCTCCTGGACGGCCTCGCCGAGCGGCGGGCCGGAGTTCTCACCGGGGCGGCGGACGGGGGTCTTGCGGGCCCGCTCCGCCATGAAGGCGCGTTCGGCGAGGACGGGGCCCTCGAACCGGCGCACCCGGTCGACGGGGATACCGGCCATCTGGGCGACCTCTTCGGCCGTCGCGCCGGCTCGTATCCGCGCCTGGATGTCTCGGGGGCGGAGATGGCTCTCCACCTCGATCTCGATCTGGCCGAGGCGGGGCCGGTCGCCGCGTACGGCGGCGCGAAGACGCTCGTCGATCGGAAGCGTGTACTCCGTCGCGTCGGCAGCCTTCAGCACCAGCCGTGTGCCGTCATTCGAGACGGCCACGACACGCAGTTCGGGCATGGGGACCTCCCGGGTGGTGCCTGCCGACGTCACGTGCGTCGCTGCTTCCGCTCTGTCGAGTGTGGCCTGCCCGGGTGCAGCCTGCCACAACCTTGCCGAGTTGCCCGGCGTGTCGGGCGGGGGCCCTGGATCGCCGTTATGGCACGGTTACCTGTTCGCAACGCTAAGTGACCGTATCAGTCACCCAGTGCAACTAGCCCCCTCCCGGCGGTCCTTGCGGGCCCTGAACCCCCTGACGGGAGACCGGACCCAGGGCTCGCAACAGTACTCCATTCGGGCCACGTGCGTGGATCGCCGCGCCGCCGACTTCTGCCGGGAACCCTTCCCGTGGCGTACTTCACGCAATCACCAGAAACGGAACTAAAGGTTTCGTCCGTACGTCCTCTTCTCGTGCAGTTGTCAGCTCACGTTCGGAAAAGACAGGCAAGGTCCGGTGATGCGGGAAAGGTCCGTTGACGAGGTCACGGAGAACGGCACGGCGAACAACACGCCGAACAGCACGGAGGACAAGGCGGAGGACAAGGCGGAGGACAAGGCGGAGGACAAGGCGGGGGACAAGGCGGGCAGGCGGATCGAGCTGAGCGTCCCCCAGGTCGCGGGCAGCGCCCTGGCGGCCGTGGTGGCCGCCAAACTGGCCGCCTCTTTCGGGGTGTACGGCACGATCCTCGGCGCCGGTGTGGTCAGCGTGGTCGCCACCTGCGGCGGCACGGTCTTCCAGCACTTCTTCCGGCGCACCGGCGAACAGCTGAAGGTCCGGCGCACCGCCGAGCAGCCCCGGGTGGCGGCGGTGTCCACGGTGTCCGGTCCCACGCCGCCGGGGGAGTTCGGCGCGGGCACGGTCTACCGCGCGCGGGTCAGGAGCTGGAAACGGCCGGTGATCGCCGCGGCCGTCGTCTTCGGCGTCACCATGGGCGGCATCACGGCCTACGAACTGATCACCGGTCACAACCTGAGCGGCGGCGGCAGTACGACGGTGAGCGACGCGCTCTCCGGTCACAACAGCTCCTCCTCGTCCGGCTCCGGCTCCGACTCCGACTCCGACTCCGGGGACTCGGACGACTCCGGCGGGACGGGTGACGACGGTTCCTCGCGGTCGCCCGACCCGGGGGAGTCCACCGGCACCGGTTCGGACGACGCCCCGGCCGCCACCCCGTCCGGGTCGGCGGACACCACCGACGAGGGCACGTCGTCGGACGGCGACTCGGCCGAGGACGGCGGCACGACCTCCGCCCCGACCCCCACGCCGGGCGACGGCGGCACCGCGACCCAGGACCAGGACCAGGACCAGGACTCCGGGGGGTCGACTACGACCCCAACACCCTCCGCAAGTGGTCGTTCCGAAACCGCCGGTCCGGGTCAAGACGATCCCGCAGCGCGGTGAACTCGCCGAAGCGCGGATACACCCGGGAGAGGTACTCCGCGTCCCGGGTGTGCACCTTCCCCCAGTGCGGCCGGCCCTCGTGCGCGGTGAAAATACGCTCGGCGGCGGTGAAGTAGGCGCGGTAGGGCGTGCCCCGGAACATGTGGACGGCGAGGTAGGCGGTGTCCCGGCCGGCGGCGGTGGACAGCGTGATGTCGTCGGCCGGGGCGGTGCGCACCTCGACCGGGAAGCTGATCCGCAGCCGGGAGCGGTCCACCATCGCCCTCAGCTCGCGCAGCGTCTCGACGACGGCCGCGCGCGGAACGGCGTACTCCATCTCCACGAACCGGACCCGGCGCGGTGAGGTGAAGACCTTGTACGGGAGGTCCGTGTACGTCCGCGCGGACAGCGCCCTGCTGGAGATCCGGGCGATCGACGGGATCGTGCCGGGGGCGGCGCGGCCGACCCAGTTGGCCGCCCGGAAGACGCCGTTGGAGAGGAACTCGTCCTCGTAGAGGCCGCGCAGCCGGCCCACCGGGCGCTGCGGGCCCGCGCTGCGGTTGTTGCGCTTGGTGTTGGTGTGGCCGGTGTGCGGGAACCAGTAGAACTCGAAGTGCTCGTTCTCCGCCCACAGTTCGTCGAACCGGCCCAGGACCTGGTCCAGCGGCATGGGTTCCTCCCGCGCGGTGAGCAGGAAGAGCGGTTCGACGGCGAAGGTGAGGGCGGTGACGACGCCCAGCGCGCCGAGGCCGACGCGGGCGGCGGCGAAGACGTCCGGGTTCTTCGCGCGGGAGCAGGTCAGGACGGAGCCGTCGGCGGTGACCAGTTCCAGGGCCCGGATCTGGGCGGCGATCGAGCCGGAGTCGCGGCCGGTGCCGTGGGTGCCGGTGCCCGCCGCCCCGGAGACGGTCTGCTCCATGATGTCGCCCATGTTGGCCAGCGACAGGCCCTCGCGCGCCAAGGCGAGGTTGAGCCGCCTGAGCGGTGTGCCGGCCTCCACCGTGACGGTCATCGCCTCGCGGTCGATGTGCCGGATGCCGGTCAGCAGGTGCGGACGTATCAGCACCCCGTCGGTGGCCGCTATGGAGGTGAACGAGTGCCCGCTGCCCACGGCCTTGACCGGCAGGCCGTCCTCGGCGGCCCGGCGGACCGCCTCGGCCAGTTCCGGCACGGAGGCCGGGGCGACCTCCCGCGCGGGGCGAGCCGTGACGTTGCCGCCCCAGTTACGCCATGTGCCGCTCCTGCCGCTCCCGCTCGCTGTGCTGCTCAACGACGCCTCCCCGACCCGCGGCCGGCCGCTTGAGCCGGCGGAACCCGAGGAAACCGACCGTCAGCGCGACGGCACCGGCCACGGCCGGCACCCCGTACCCGGCGCTCGCCCCCGCCGCGTCGATCACCCAGCCGCCCGCGGCGGAGCCGAGCGCGACGCCGACCGCGAGGCCGGTGCTCACCCAGGTCATCCCCTCGGTGAGCTGTGCGCGTGGTACGTGCTCTTCGATGAGGGACATCGTCGTGATCATCGTCGGAGCGATGGACAGGCCCGCCACGAACAGCGCCACGGCCAGAGACGGCAGGTTTCCGACCAGTAGGGGAGGGATCATACTCACGGCCATCGCGCAGACACCCAGCAGCCAGCGGCGGGCGGGCGGCCCCGCGAAGCGCAGCAGCCCGAACACCATGCCCGCCACGCAGGACCCGGCCGCATAGACGGCGAGGACCAGGCTGGCGGCCGCCTTGTGCCCCTCCTGCTCGGCGAAGGCCACGGTGACCACGTCGATCGACCCGAAGATCGCGCCGGTGGCCACGAAGGTGCCGACGAAGACCTGGAGCCCCCTGGAGCGCAGCGCGCTGCCCGCGCCGCCGCGGCCGCGCGGGTGCGGTTCGGGCTCGGTGCCGCGCTGCGCGGTCAGCCAGAAGACACCGGCCGCCAGGAAGCAGGCGGCCAGCAGCGGACCGGCCTCCGGGAACCAGGCCGTGGACAGGCCGATGGAGATGATCGGTCCGAAGATGAAGCAGACCTCGTCGACCACCGATTCGAAGCTGTACGCGGTGTGCAGCTTCGGCGTGCCCCGGTACAGGGCCGCCCAGCGGGCCCGCACCATGGCGCCGAGGCTCGGTACGCAGCCGATGCCGACGCACCACACGAACAGCAGCCACTCGGGCCACCGGAAGTGCGCGGTGAGCAGCAGCCCGGCCGCCGCGGTCAGCGAGACCAGGGTGGCGGGTCGCAGCACCCGCCGCTGCCCGTACTGGTCCACCAGCCGCGAGACCTGCGGGCCGCACCCGGCTGCGGCCAGCGCGATGGTGGCGGAGAGTGCCCCGGCCAGCCCGTACTCCCCGGTGAGCTGCGAGACCATGGTCACCACGCCGATGCCCATCATCGACAGGGGCATCCGGCCGACGAAGCCCGCGGCGGAGAAACCCCTGGAGCCGGGGGCGGCGAACAGAGCGCGGTAGGGGCTGGGCAACGGGGTCTCCGGGAAGCGGCTCGGCGAGGACGGCCCACCTCACGTCGGTAAGGTCCGTATACAACCTGTAGAGCTTACTTGCCGGTCGGCCCGGGCGCACCCGTCCGGACCAGCCGGAGCGGGCTGACACCCCCCGCCGTGACCCGGCTGTCAGTGCCAGGTGGCAGGATCGGGACCATGCCAGACGTGCTCGATGCCACCCCCTACGACGCCCTGCTCCTGCTCTCGTTCGGCGGCCCGGAAGGACCCGACGACGTGGTCCCGTTCCTGGAGAACGTGACGCGCGGCCGGGGCATCCCCACCGAACGCCTGAAGGAGGTCGGACAGCACTACTTCCTGTTCGGCGGCGTCAGCCCGATCAACGACCAGAACCGCGCCCTGCTGGACGCCCTGCGGGGGGACTTCGCCGAGCACGGCCTCGAGCTGCCGGTCTACTGGGGCAACCGCAACTGGGCGCCCTACCTGACCGACACCCTGCGCGAGATGGTCCGCGACGGACACCGCCGCATCCTCGTCCTCGCCACCAGCGCGTACGCCTCCTACTCCGGCTGCCGCCAGTACCGGGAGAACCTCGCGGACGCCCTGGCCACCCTCCAGGAGGAGGGCCTGGAGCTGCCGAAGATCGACAAGCTGCGGCACTACTTCAACCACCCGGGCTTCATCGAGCCGATGGTCGACGGGCTGGTGCGGTCCCTGAACGACCTTCCCGAAGAGGTCCGGGACGGCGCGCACATCGCCTTCAGCACCCACTCCATCCCGACCTCCGCAGCCGACACCTCCGGCCCGCTGCCGGAGCACGGCGACGGCGGCGCGTACGTGCGTCAGCACCTGGACGTGGCCCAGCTGATCGCCGACGCCGTCCGCGAGCGCACCGGCGTCGACCGGCCCTGGCAGCTCGTCTACCAGTCCCGTTCCGGCGCCCCGCACATCCCGTGGCTGGAGCCGGACATCTGCGACCACCTGGAGGAGCGGCACGCGGCCGGGGCGCCGGCCGTCGTGATGGCCCCCATCGGCTTCGTCTCCGACCACATGGAGGTCCTCTACGACCTCGACACGGAGGCCACCGCCAAGGCCGCGGAGCTGGGGCTGCCGGTGCGCCGCTCGGCCACCGTCGGCGCCGACCCGCGGTTCGCCGCCGCGATCCGGGACATGATCCTGGAGCGGGCCGCCGCGGAGCAGGGGCGGAGCGTCGCACCGTGCGCCCTGGGCGCGCTGGGCGCGAGCCACAACGTCTGCCCGGCGGGCTGCTGCCCGGCCCGCGTCGCCCGCCCCGCCGCCGCGGGCGCCGACAGCCCCTACGCGTGAGGAACCCTGTGACCAGCCCCGTGACCGACGCGACCGACCCGCTGCACGCCGAACTCCTGGAGCTCGCCCGGGAGGCCGCCCGCCGCGCGGGCGAGCTGCTGCGCGACGGACGCCCCGCCGACCTCGCGGTCGCCGCCACCAAGTCCAGCCCGATCGACGTGGTCACCGAGATGGACATCGCGGCCGAGAAGCTGATCACCACGGTGATCGCCGACCGTCGCCCGGCCGACGGCTTCCTCGGCGAGGAGGGCGCCGCCGCCGAGGGCACCAGCGGCGTGCGCTGGGTGATCGATCCGCTCGACGGCACGGTGAACTATCTGTACGGGCTGCCCACCTGGTCCGTCTCCATCGCCGCCGAGCAGGACGGCGAGACCGTCGCCGGGGTGGTCGCGGCGCCGATGCGCGGCGAGACGTACCACGCGGTGCGCGGCGGCGGAGCCTGGGCGACCGGCTCCTGGGACGGCGAGCGCCGACTGACCTGCCGGCCCGCGCCGCCACTGGACCAGGCCCTGGTCTCCACCGGGTTCAACTACGTCGCCGAGGTCCGCACCCACCAGGCGGAGGTCGCCCGGCAGCTGATCCCCAGACTGCGGGACATCCGGCGCGGCGGCTCGGCCGCGGTCGACCTGTGCGACCTGGCCGCCGGGCGCCTGGACGGGTACTACGAGCGCGGGCTGCACCCCTGGGACCGTGCCGCCGGTGACCTCATCGCCCGGGAGGCGGGCGCGCTGACCGGCGGACGCCCCGGTGAGCGGCCCACGGACGACCTGACGGTCGCCGCCGTGCCGGGCGTCTTCGAGCCCCTCCAGCGGCTCCTGGAGGACCTGGGCGCCTGGCACGACTGAGCCCCTTCGGCACCGTGCCGCACAGCACTCACCCCCGGCGCTGGATTCGCCGGGGGTGAGTGCCGGTGCGGGTGCGGTACGAGTCGCCGGGCGGTCAGCCGCTGGTCGCGGTGACCTCCACGCCGTGCTCGGCGGCGAGGCGGCGGAGGTCGTCCAGCTCGCCGAGCTCCACCTCGACGAGGAAGTCGTCCCCCTCGTCACGAGCCCGGGTCAGGTCGGACTCGGTCGCCTTTATGCGCTGCAGAAGTCCTGTGGTGAATGCGTCCATGCTGCGCCCCCTCGTCCTGGGTCGTGGGTCGGTGGCACGGGGGTGTGCCGTTCGGAAGGGGCGATCACGTCTCGAAGGTGCCCAGCGCCGCGCGGCCGGGCGGCGACGGTGCCGGACACCCACGCCCGCCCTGCGGCGAACGGTCGCTGCGCACCGCTGGACGTGCGGTACAGGCAGAGCGTGATCGCGGGGTGTAAAGCCGTCCTCCCCCAGCTCCCTTCCGCGGAAACCTCAACCGTCCGAGAAAATCTCGCATTCCCGTTCGGACCCGCTTTCTCCTCCGGCCCTTCCGCCCCGCCCACCGGGGCGCGCGCCGGGACCCGCGCCGGTCGTCCGCCGGTCGTCCGCCGGGCGGTCGCCGAGCCGTCGTCGGGTTGTCGTCGAGGCCGCGCCGACGGTCTCCGACAGTCTGCGTCGGGTGCCCGCGCCGGGGTGCCTCCGGGGCCGGGACCGGCCTCCCACGGGCGCTCGCGCCGGGACCGGTCCCGAAGGGCCCGCGACCGGGCGGCCGTTCCCCCGCCCGTCCCGGGCCCCGGCCGCCTTACAGCCGACTTATGGCCGAAAAGGGCAGGATGGAGGTCAACACACCCACCAGGCCCTGCCCGCGTGCGCCCGCCAGGCGTCGCCGGGCGGACAGAGGAAGGACAAGCGACGTGCGCGTACTCGTCGTCGAGGACGAGCAGCTGCTCGCCGATGCGGTGGCCACCGGACTGCGCCGGGAGGCCATGGCCGTCGACGTCGTGTACGACGGTGCGGCCGCCCTCGAGCGCATCGGCGTCAACGACTACGACGTGGTCGTCCTCGACCGCGACCTCCCCCTCGTGCACGGCGACGACGTCTGCCGCAAGATCGTCGAGCTCGGCATGCCCACCAGGGTGCTGATGCTCACGGCCTCCGGCGACGTCAGCGACCGGGTCGAGGGGCTGGAGATCGGCGCCGACGACTATCTGCCCAAGCCGTTCGCGTTCAGCGAGCTGATCGCCCGCGTCCGCGCGCTGGGCCGGCGTACCAGCGTGCCGCTGCCGCCGGTGCTGGAGCGCGCCGGGATCAAGCTCGACCCGAACCGCCGCGAGGTCTTCCGGGACGGCAAGGAGGTGCAGCTCGCGCCGAAGGAGTTCGCCGTCCTGGAGGTGCTGATGCGCAGCGAGGGCGCGGTCGTCTCGGCCGAGCAGCTGCTGGAGAAGGCCTGGGACGAGAACACCGACCCGTTCACCAATGTCGTCCGGGTGACCGTGATGACCCTGCGCCGCAAGCTCGGCGAGCCCCCGGTGATCGTCACCGTGCCCGGCTCCGGCTACCGGATCTGATCGCCCGTGGCAGCGTCCCCGGCGCCCCCGCAGGCGCCCCCGAAACCCACCTGGGACCCGCCCTCGGCCGCTCCCTTCCCGTGGCTGCGCCCCACCATCCGGATACGGCTCACGCTGCTGTACGGCGGTATGTTCCTGATCGCCGGCATCGTGCTGCTGTCGATCATCTACCTGCTGGCGGCCCAGGCCCTGAACGTGGGCAGTGACCTGCCCTTCAAGATCACCTCGGGCAGTGTCACCAGCGACACGTGCAATCTGCCCACCAAGGCGTCGCCCGAGGTCTTCAACACGGCGATGAACGACTGCGTCAACGAGCAGCGCCAGCACGCCCTGGACAGCCTGCTCAGCCGCTCACTGCTGGCCCTGCTCGGCCTCGCGGTGATCGCCTTCGCGTTCGGCTACGCCATGGCCGGCCGGGTGCTGTCGCCGCTGGGCCGGATCACCCGTACCGCCCGCGCGGTGGCCGGCTCCGACCTGTCCCGCCGGATCGAGCTGGACGGCCCGGACGACGAGCTCAAGGAGCTGGCGGACACCTTCGACGAGATGCTGGAGCGCCTCCAGCGCGCCTTCACCGCCCAGCAGCGCTTCGTCGGCAACGCCTCGCACGAGCTGCGCACCCCTCTCGCCATCAACCGCACGCTGCTGGAGGTCCACCTCTCCGACCCCGGCGCCCCGGTGGAGCTCCAGCAGCTCGGCAAGACCCTGCTGGCCACCAACGAGCGCAGCGAGCAGCTCGTCGAGGGCCTGCTGCTGCTCGCCCGCAGCGACAACCAGATCGTCGAGCGGGGGCCCGTCGACCTCGCCGAGGTCGCCACCCAGGCCGTCGACCAGACGCACGCCGAGGCCGAGGCCAAGGGCGTGGAGCTGCGCGGCCGGCGCGCGCCCGCCGTCGTCCAGGGCAACGGCGTGCTGCTGGAGCGCATCGCCCTGAACCTCGTACAGAACGCGGTGCGGTACAACATCGCCGAGGGCGGCTGGGTCGAGGTCACCACCGAGGTGGAGCACGGTCTGGCGGTGCTCGTGGTGACGAACACCGGGCCGGTGGTGCCGGCGTACGAGATCGACAACATCTTTGAGCCGTTCCGGCGGCTGCGCACCGAGCGGACCGGCAGCGACAAGGGCGTCGGCCTCGGGCTGTCCATCGTGCGTTCCGTGGCCCGGGCGCACGGCGGCCACATCTACGCCCAGCCGCGCGAGGGGGGAGGACTCGTGATGAGAGTGACCCTGCCGGTCTGAGGCGGCCCGCCGATCTGAGATCATGGCGCCGATCGCCGCCCCGAGGGTCCGGGCTTGTTCGCTTTGCGCGGAATTTTCGGACCGCCGCTCCGGTGCTCGCGTGTGTGATCGATCACAACGAGGCTTTTCCAGCCATCTACTCTCCGTGATCAAGAAACCCGCCGGAAAGCCGGGAAAGTCCGGGTTTTCAGGTGTCTTGATCACGGGAAGTACACGGTGAGACGCCTTTGGCGTGCGGTATCGGGACCGTGTACGGTCCCCATCGCCATCCAAGCCGATCACTCGAGCAGAGTCCGGTTGGGTGTCGATTGAGTAACAGACCTTGATGTGAGGCAAAATCTCCGCCTCGGGTCGGGCACAAGTCCGGCCTCTCACGCGTTACGTGCGCTGGAGACACCGCAGACACCCAGAGGGGGAGAGCGACATGGCAACCGATTACGACACTCCACGCAAGACCGACGACGACGTCGACTCGGACAGCCTCGAAGAGCTGAAGGCTCGCCGGAACGACAAGTCGGCCTCGGCCGTGGACGTCGACGAGTTCGAGGCCGCCGAAGGCCTCGAGCTTCCCGGAGCCGACCTCTCGAACGAGGAGCTGGCAGTCCGAGTACTGCCCAAGCAGCAGGACGAGTTCACTTGCATGAGCTGCTTCCTGGTGCACCACCGCAGCCAGCTGGCCCGGGAGAAGAACGGCCAGCCGATCTGCCGCGACTGCGACTGAGGCGGGGTCGGCCGTGACTGGCTCGACCCCTCCCTGGAAGCGCCGCTTCTCCAAGCGAGGAGCGGACCAAGGGCCGCCCGGCGGCCCGTACCGCGCGCGTGACGAAGAGCGGGGCCCGACCCTCCCGGGGACGGCCTCGCTCGGACCGGCTGCCGACCGGACTGACCTCCCGGTGCCGGTGCCGACCCCCGCGCCCGCTGCCCGACGCCGGGCGGCGGTGCTGCGGGAGAAGGCGACCGAAGGCGTCCGCAAGGGCGGCGACCGTGCCAGGGCGGCCCTGGCGCACCTCGCCGACCGCGTCATCGAGATCGCCCCGCGGGTCCCCGTACGGGACCTTCCCACGCTTCGTCGGCAGTTCCCCGGCCTCGGGCCCGAGGAGCTGGCCGACCGGCTGGTGGCCGGTGCCACCAGGGCCACGGCGACCGTCGGCGCGGGGGTCGGCGCGGCGGCGATGCTGCCCGTGCCGCCCGCCATGCCGACCGAGCTGGCCGCGGAGGTGACCGGCGTCGCGGCCATCGAGCTGAAGCTGATCGCCGAGCTGCACGAGGTCTACGGCCTGCGCCCGCCCGGCTCCCGCGCCCAGCGCAGCACCGCGTATCTGAACTCCTGGTCCGACGAGCGCGGCATCGACGTGACCAAGCCGTCGACGTTCGGCACGGCTCTGAACGGCCACATGAAGCGCCAGCTGCGCCAGCAGATCATGAAGCGGATGGTGCGCAACCTGCCCAACCTGATGCCGTTCATGGTCGGCGCCGCCGTCGGCGCGGTGCTGAACCGCAGAGACACCCACAAGCTCGCCGCCCGCATCAGGGCCGACCTGCGCAAGATCCAGGTGCCCTGGGAGGCGCTGCCCGCCCTGCCGCCCCTGGAGACCCCGCCGGACGCGCTGGAACTGGACCCGGGCGACCGGCCCGGGCCGCAGGACGGCCGCTGACTACGCGGCGGTGGCCCTCGCCGCTTCCAGTGCCTCGGCCAGCAGCTCCGGCTCCCGGGTCGACAGATACAGGTACGGCGTCGGGTCGTCGGGGTCGGTGACCTCGACCCGCAGCGCGGTCGGGATGTACGCCCGCAGCAGCAGGAAGGCGCGGGTGTCCGCCTTGTACGTACGCCAGGCGCGGGCCTCCTCCGCGTCCATCACCGTCGCCTCGCCCAGCGCCGTGACCGGGATCTTCGCCTCGCCCGCGATCAGCGAACCGCCCACCACCCGGATCCGCACCGAGCCGTACGAACTGGTGACGACCGCCGCCGCGGCCGTACCGCAGGCCAGGCCGCCGAGGATCGGCAGGGTGCCGAACGGCACCAGGACGATGGCGATCGCGAGACCCACCAGGAAGCACAGCAGCCACGCGGAGCGGGGCGCGGTGAGGCGTTCTTCGTACGGGGCGGCGGAGAGCTGCATGGAGCCAAGCTTGGCACGGGTTCCGAGCGGGGCCGCAGCCAGGGCGGAGAGGTAAGGTCTGCGCCTGTGAGTGGTACTTCCCCGGCCCTTCAGCCCCCCGCCGACGCAGTCCGGCCCGTACGGCACCCCGACGCCCCCGCGCCCGGCGAACTGCTCGGCGCCCATTACGGACAGTGCTTCGGCTGCGGCGGCGAGCAGCCGCACGGACTGCACCTGGCGGCGCGGGCCGGCGAGGGCGTGACGATCACCGCCGAGTTCACCGTGCAGCCCGCCCACCAGGGCGCCCCGGGGCTCGCGCACGGCGGGGTGCTGGCCAGCGCCCTGGACGAGACGCTCGGCTCGCTCGGCTGGCTGCTGCGCACCATCGCGGTGACCGGACGGCTGGAGACCGACTTCCTGCTGCCGGTGCCGGTCGGCACCACCCTGTACCTGGCGGCCGAGGTCACCGCGGTGGCCGGCCGCAAGATCTACTCCACCGCCACCGGCCGGATCGGCGGCCCGGACGGCCCGGTCGCGGTCCGCGCGGACGCCCTCTTCGTCGAGGTCAAGGTCGAGCACTTCACCGACCACGGCCGCCCCGAGGAGATCCGGGCCGCGATGGACGACCCGGACCAGGTCCGCCGGGCCCGCGCCTTCGAGGTGAACCCGTGAGCCGCGCCCCGCTGGAGGTGCTGCTGCGACGGGTCGATCCGGACGTACCGCTGCCGGCGTACGAGCACCCCGGTGACGCGGGCGCCGATCTGCGCACCACCGTCGGGTGCGAGCTGGCCCCCGGTGAGCGGGCCGTGCTGCCGACAGGGGTGTCGGTGGCCCTCCCGGAGGGGTACGCGGCCTTCGTGCACCCCCGTTCCGGCCTCGCGGCCCGCTGCGGTGTCGCCCTCGTGAATGCCCCGGGGACGATTGATGCCGGGTACCGTGGGGAGATCAAGGTGATCGTGGTGAATCTCGACCCGCGCGAGGCCGTGCGGTTCGAGCGCTTCGACCGGATTGCCCAACTGGTCGTCCAGCAGGTCGAGAGGGTCCGCTTCCGCCAGGTCGCGGAACTTCCCGATTCGGCACGGGCCGAGGGGGGCTTCGGGTCCACCGGCGGGCACGCCGGCGCGGACCCGGCAAGCGGCACAAGCGGTCGGGCCGTCACAGGCGGCCCGGCGGGTGGGAATCGATACGCTTCGGTCGTATCCGACCGGGAAGGACAGTGACGTGTTCGGACGTCGCAAGAAGAAGGGTGCCGCCGAGGACGCGGCCGGCGAGGCCGAGCAGGTCGTCGACAGCGTCGACACCGAGGCGGACGACGAGGGCACCCGGGTCCGGCTGGAGCCGGAGCCGCGGCCCGACGGGCCCTGGGACAGCACCGAGGTACGCGACCCGGTCGAGGGCCGGGTGGACCTCGGCGGCCTGTTCGTGCCCGGCGTCGACGGCATGGAGCTGCGGGTGGAGGTCGCGGGCGACGCGATCGTCGCCGCCACCGTCGTACTGCGCGACAGCGCCGTCCAGCTCCAGGCGTTCGCCGCCCCCAAGCGCGAGGGCATCTGGGGCGAGGTCCGCGAGGAGATCGCCACCGGCATCACCCAGCAGGGCGGCATCATCGATGAGGTCGAGGGCCCGCTCGGCTGGGAGCTGCGGGCCCAGGTCCCGGTCAAGCTGCCGGACGGCACCGGCGGCTTCCAGGTCGTACGGTTCGTCGGCGTGGACGGTCCCCGCTGGTTCCTGCGCGGTGTGATCTCCGGGCAGGGCGCGGTGCAGCCGCAGGCGGCCGGTCTGCTGGAGCAGATCTTCCGGGACACGGTCGTGGTCCGCGGCGAGGGCCCGATGGCGCCCCGCGACCCGATCGTCCTGAAGCTGCCGAACGACGCGCAGATGGTCCCCGAGGGGGTCCAGCAGGAAGAGGGCGGCTCCCGTTTCGCCGGCGGCATGGGGCAGCTTCAGCGCGGGCCGGAGATCACCGAGGTGCGGTGACCCTCGCGGGGCGGCCGCGGGCGGTTCGTGGTCGCTCGCGCCCGCGCGGCGAAGCCGCACCTCGACACAGCCCCGCGCCCCTTGAGGGGCGCGTCTTGGCGGCCTGCGTCGAAAGGGCTGTGCCCCGCCGGGGTGCGGCCCTTTGTCGTCGGCGGCGCGTCAGGGTTGCGTCAAAGACGTTGCCGGCGCCGCCATCGGTCCGATGTGACCGGGCCGGCAGCCGTAGGGTCGACGCTGCGTGGTCACAGTGCGGCGGAAGACAATGAGGACATGGGACGCGGCAGGCTTCGGATCTACCTCGGCGCGGCGCCGGGCGTCGGCAAGACCTACGCCATGCTGTCCGAGGCGCACCGGCGGGTGGAGCGCGGTACCGACTGCGTGGTGGCGTTCGTGGAGCACCACGGCCGGTCGCGCACCGAGGTGATGCTGCGCGGCCTGGAGCAGGTGCCGCGCCGGGAGCTGGAGTACCGCGGCACCCGCTTCGAGGAGATGGACCTGGACGCGGTGCTGGCCCGCCGCCCCCGGGTGGCCCTGGTGGACGAACTGGCCCACACCAACGTCCCCGGCGCGCGCAACGCCAAGCGCTGGCAGGACGTCGAGGAACTGCTGGCCGCCGGAATCGACGTGATCTCCACCGTCAACATCCAGCACCTGGAGTCGCTGGGCGACGTCGTGGAGTCGATCACCGGCGTGCGGCAGCGGGAGACCGTGCCGGACGAGGTGGTGCGCCGGGCCGGCCAGATCGAACTGGTCGACATGGAGCCCGAGGCGCTGCGCCGCCGCATGGCGCACGGCAACGTCTACCAGCCCGACAAGGTCGACGCGGCCCTGTCGAACTACTTCCGCCCCGGCAACCTCACCGCCCTGCGGGAGCTGGCCCTGCTGTGGGTGGCCGACCGGGTCGACGCGTATCTGAAGCAGTACCGCAGCGACCACCGGGTGTCGAAGATCTGGGGCTCGCGGGAGCGGATCGTGGTCGGGCTGACCGGCGGCCCGGAAGGGCGGACGCTGATCCGGCGGGCCGCGCGGCTCGCCGAGAAGGGCGCCGGCGGCGAGGTGCTGGCCGTCTACATAGCCCGCAGCGACGGGCTGACCTCCGCCTCCCCGAAGGAACTGGCGGTGCAGCGCACCCTGGTCGAGGACCTCGGCGGCACCTTCCACCACGTGGTCGGCGACGACATACCGGCCGCCCTGCTGGACTTCGCGCGCGGCGTCAACGCCACCCAGATCGTGCTGGGCTCCTCCCGGCGCAAGACCTGGCAGTACGTCTTCGGACCCGGCGTCGGCACCACGGTGGCCCGCGAGTCGGGACCCGACCTGGACGTGCACATCGTCACCCACGAGGAGGTCGCCAAGGGCCGCGGACTGCCCGTCGCCCGCGGCGCCCGGCTGGGCCGATGGCGGCTGCTGTGGGGCTGGCTCGCCGGCATCGGCGGCCCGCTCCTGCTGACCCCCCTGCTGGACAGCGTCCACCTCGGGCTCGCCAACGACGTGCTGCTCTACCTGGCGCTCACCGTCGCGGCCGCGCTGCTCGGCGGCCTCTACCCGGCGCTCGCCTCGGCCGCGGTCGGCTCCCTGCTGCTGAACTGGTTCTTCACCCCGCCGGTCAACCGCATCACCATCTCCGACCCCAAGAACATCATCGCCCTGGCCATATTCGTCGGCGTCGCGCTCTCGGTGGCCTCGGTCGTCGACCTGGCGGCCCGGCGCACCCACCAGGCGGCCCGGTTGCGCGCCGAGTCCGAGATCCTCTCCTTCCTGGCCGGCGACGTGCTGCGCGGCGAGACCAGCCTGGAAGCCCTGCTGGAACGGGTCCGGGAGACCTTCGGCCTGGAATCCGCCGCCCTGCTGGAGCGCGAGAGCGACGTGGCGCCCTGGACCTGCGCCGGCCGGGCCGGCAGCGGACCACCGGTCGAACGCCCCGAGGACGCCGACGTGGACATGCCGATCGGAGACCACATGGCGCTGGCGCTCACCGGCCGGGTGCTGCCCGCCGAGGACCGCCGGGTGCTGGCCGCCTTCGCCGCCCAGGCCGCCGTCGTACTGGACCGGCGGCGGCTGCGCGCGGAGGCCGACCAGGCCCGCACCCTGGCCGAGGGCAACCGCATCCGCACCGCCCTGCTGGCCGCCGTCAGCCATGATCTGCGGACCCCGCTGGCCGGCATCAAGGCGGCCGTCTCCAGCCTCCGGTCCGACGACGTGGCCTGGTCCGAGGAGGACCAGGCCGAACTGCTCGAAGGCATCGAGGAGGGCGCCGACCGCCTCGACCACCTGGTGGGCAACCTGCTCGACATGTCCCGCCTCCAGACCGGCACGGTCACCCCGCTGATCCGCGAGATCGACCTCGACGAGGTGGTGCCGATGGCGCTGGTCGGCGTGCCCGAGGCAGAGGTCGGGCTGGACATCCCCGAGACGCTGCCCATGGTCGCCGTCGACCCGGGGCTGCTGGAGCGGTCGGTGGCCAACCTGGTGGAGAACGCCGTCAAGTACAGCCCGCCCGGTGGCAGCGTCCTGGTGGCCGCCAGCGCCCTCGGGGACCGGGTCGAGGTCCGGATCGCCGACCGGGGGCCCGGCGTGCCGGACGAGGCCAAGGACCGCATATTCGAACCCTTCCAGCGGTACGGGGACGCCCCGCGCGGTGCCGGTGTCGGGCTCGGCCTGGCCGTCGCCCGCGGCTTCGCCGAGGCGATGGGCGGCACCCTCGACGCCGAGGACACCCCCGGCGGCGGCCTCACGATGGTCCTCACCGTCCGCGCGGCGGGGCCGGCGGCCGCGCGGTCCCGCGGCGTCGCCTGCGCAGAAGGCTCCGAAGGCCGCGTAGAAGGCCCTGCAGAAGGCCGAGTAGAAGGCCCTGCAGAAGGCCGCGCAGAAGGCCGCGTAGAAGGCCCCGTAGAAAGGCAGGCTGCCCGATGACCCGGGTGCTCGTGATCGACGACGAGCCGCAGATCGTGCGGGCCCTCGTGATCAACCTCAAGGCGCGGCACTACGAGGTCGACGCCGCCCACGACGGCGCGACCGCGCTGGAGCTGGCCGCGAGCCGGCACCCCGACGTGATCGTCCTGGACCTGGGCCTGCCCGACCTGGACGGCGTCGAGGTGATCAAGGGACTGCGCGGCTGGACCCGGGTGCCGATCCTGGTGCTGTCCGCCCGGCACTCCTCCGACGAGAAGGTGGAGGCACTGGACGCGGGCGCCGACGACTACGTCACCAAGCCGTTCGGCATGGACGAACTGCTGGCCCGGCTGCGGGCCGCGGTGCGCCGGGCCGAACCGGTGCCCGGCGGCACCGACGAGGTGGTCGTGGACACCGCCGACTTCAGCGTCGACCTGGCCGCCAAGAAGGTCGTCCGGGGCGGGAAGGACGTACGGCTGACCCCGACCGAATGGCATCTGCTGGAGGTGCTGGTGCGCAACACCGGGCGGCTGGTCAGCCAGAAGCAGCTGCTCCAGGAGGTGTGGGGGCCGTCGTACGGCACGGAGACGAACTACCTGCGGGTCTACATGGCGCAGTTGCGCCGCAAGCTGGAGGCGGACCCCGCCCATCCACGGCACTTCGTCACCGAGCCGGGGATGGGCTACCGGTTCGAGAAGTGACCCTTCCGGTTGCGCGCCCAGCGGATGCGTGGCTGTCGGCGGCTCCCGGTACGCTTCAGGTATGAGCGCTGTTCCTCGTTCCGACAAGCCGGTGGGCCGGTTCCGGCGCATGTTCGACCGGCTCTCCTCCTCGCAGGAGGACCTGGAGTCGGAGGAGCTGCGGGAGGACACCGCGACCACCGGCTGCACCCGTATCGGCGACTGCCGGGACCGGCAGATCGTCACGGTTACTGGTACCTTGCGCACGGTCACGCTGCGCCCGCGGGCGGGCGTCCCGGCGCTGGAGGCCGAGTTGTTCGACGGCTCCGCGGCTTTGGACGTGGTGTGGCTGGGCAGACGTTCCATCGTGGGCATAGAGCCGGGACGCAAGCTCATCGCATCGGGCCGGATCTCCCTGAGCCGGGGCCGCCGGGTGCTGTTCAATCCCAAGTACGAACTGCGACCCCTCGGACGGGAGTAGCCGGTGACGTCCCTCGACAAGCCGACTGAAGACACTACTGAGGACACTGAAGACACGGCAGCGGGCGACGCCCGGGCGGTGACGGAGGCCGCCCTCTTCGAAGCCTTCGGCGGCGTGCGGGGCATGATCGAGACGGTACTGCCGGGTCTGCTCTTCGTCACGATCTACACGGTCAACAAAGACCTGCGCATGTCGGCGATCGCGGCGCTGGCCGTGTCGGTGGTGCTGGTCGTGGTCCGGCTGGCGATGCGGGACACCGTCAAGCACGCCTTCAGCGGCGTCTTCGGGGTGGCCTTCGGTGTCGTCTTCGCGATGATGACCGGCAACGCCAAGGACTTCTACCTCCCCGGCATGTTGTACACCTGCGGCCTCGCCCTGGCGTACATCATCACCACGCTCGCCGGGGTCCCGTTGATCGGCCTGATCCTCGGCCCGGTCTTCAAGGAGAACCTCTCCTGGCGCACCCGCAACCCGGGCCGCAAGAAGGCGTACGCCAAGGCCAGCTGGGCCTGGGGGCTGATCCTGCTCGCCAAGTGCGCGATCCTCTTCCCGCTGTACTGGTGGGCGGACACCACGCAGCTCGGCTGGGTCCTGGTCGCCCTGAAGATCCCGCCCTTCCTGCTCGCCGTCTGGCTGACCTGGGTCTTCCTGGCGAAGGCGCCCGCGCCGATCGACGTGTTCGCGGAGATGGACGCGGCGGAGCAGGCGGAGCAGGCGGAGCAGGCGGAGCAGGCGGAGAAGGCGGCGAAGGACGGGTCCGGCAGGGCCGGTTCGCCCGGTGCCGTGGACCCGGTGGGCGGGCGGCACCGCAAGGACTGACCGGTCGGGCGGTAAGGACTGACCGATCGGGTGGTAAGGACTGACCGGTCCGGCGGTTGTGTGCCGGCCGCGGGTGGGTGGGGGCTGGTCGCGCAGTTCCCCGCGCCCCTTGCGGGGCGCGGGCAGTCGCCCGGCATCGGACAGGGGGCGCCCGGTATCCCTTTCGAGCGCCCCGTCCTCCTGCCCTCAGCCGGCGGTGCTGCCCCGCCGGGCCGACAGCAGGTCCTCCAACTGCCCTTCCCGGTCCTGTGCCGCGACGAACAGCAGCTCGTCGCCCGCCTCCAGCGAGTCCTCCTGCGACGGCGCCAGCACGCGCGTCCCGCGGATGATCGTGACCAGGGACGTGTCCTCGGGCCACTGCACATCGCCGACCTGCGTGCCGGCCAGCGCGGACTCCTCCGGCAGCGTCAGCTCGACGAGGTTGGCGTCGCCGTGGCTGAAGCGCAGCAGCCGCACCAGGTCGCCGACGCTCACCGCCTCCTCGACCAGGGCCGACATCAGCCGCGGGGTGGAGACGGCGACGTCGACCCCCCAGGACTCGTTGAACAGCCACTCGTTCTTGGGGTTGTTCACCCGGGCGACGACGCGCGGCACGCCGTACTCGGTCTTGGCCAGCAGCGAGACCACCAGGTTGACCTTGTCGTCGCCGGTCGCGGCGATGACGACGTTGCAGCGCTGGAGCGCCGCCTCGTCCAGCGAGGTGATCTCGCAGGCGTCCGCGAGCAGCCACTCCGCCATCGGGACACGTTCCACCGAGATGGCGGTCGGCGCCTTGTCGATGAGCAGGATCTCGTGCCCGTTCTCCAGCAGCTCACCGGCGATCGAACGGCCGACCGCGCCGGCTCCGGCAATGGCGACCCTCATCAGTGACCGCCCTCCTCTTCGGGACCCTTGGCGAACGCCGCCTCGACCTTGTCGACCTCGTCGGTGCGCATCATCACGTGCACCAGGTCGCCCTCTTGCAGCACCGTCTGCGAGCTGGGCAGGATCGCCTCCCCGAGCCGGGTCAGGAACGCCACCCGGACGCCCGTCTCGTCCTGGAGCCGGCTGACCTTGTGCCCGACCCAGGACGCGGCGGTGTGCACCTCGGCGAGCTGCACACCGCCGGTGGGGTCGCGCCACAGCGGCTCGGCGCCCGAGGGCAGCAGGCGGCGCAGCATCTGGTCGGCCGTCCAGCGGACGGTGGCGACGGTGGGGATGCCGAGACGCTGGTAGACCTCGGCGCGGCGGGGGTCGTAGATGCGTGCGGCGACGTGCTCGACGTCGAACATCTCGCGGGCCACCCGGGCGGCGATGATGTTGGAGTTGTCGCCGCTGGAGACGGCGGCGAAGGCGCCGGCCTCCTCGATGCCCGCCTCGCGCAGGGTGTCCTGGTCGAAGCCGACGCCGGTCACCCGGCGGCCGCCGAACGAGGAGCCCAGCCGGCGGAAGGCGGTGGGGTCCTGATCGACCACGGCGACCGTGTGCCCTTGCTGTTCCAGGGCGTGGGCGAGAGCGGAGCCCACGCGTCCGCAGCCCATGATGACAATATGCATCGCGTCACACCGTGCTTCCTGAAGGCCGTCGGGCCTGTGTGGCTGTCGTGCTCATGTCTCTCTTTCGGCTCACCTGGCTGCGTCACGCGGCCAGTGCGCGGGCCGCGGGGGACCATCATGCCGGTGGCCGTCGGCCCTGGCCCCTCCCGGGGGCCGGGATGCCGGGTTCCCGGTCGGGGAGCAACGTATCGGCGAGGGGCAGGGGGCTGGGGTGGGGGTGGGGAACGGGCCCCGGCTTCGCTCGGCTCACCCTCCGGCGGAGGACCGGCGGCGGCCGATGCTGCGGACGCTGGCAAGTGTGAGGATTCCGAGGCCGACAAGTGCCGCGATGGCACCGATCAGCTCTGCGTGCGCGGGCATATGACCTCCTGAGTGGCGACCGGACGGCGGCTGGGCGGTGCCGAAGGGTGGCGAAGTGGCGAAATTCGCACGGTCGGAACGAGTTTTGTCATATAGGCACGCCAAGCCCGCCACCTGCGGAATCCGCAGCCGCACGGCCCCGCGATTTCACTCGGAGGGCAGATGACGGCGCCGGCGGGGGTGGCGGGTGGGCGACCCCCCGTTCGAACGCTTACGATCCTCTGTTGTGTCCAAACTGACCGACGTGCCCAAGCGGATCCTGATCGGCCGCGCACTGCGCAGTGACCGGCTGGGGGAAACGCTCCTGCCGAAGCGCGTCGCCCTTCCGGTCTTCGCCTCCGACCCGCTCTCCTCCGTGGCGTACGCCCCCGGCGAGGTGCTGCTGGTCCTGTCCATCGCGGGCGTGTCGGCCTACCACTTCAGTCCCTGGATCGCCGTCGCGGTCGTCGTACTGATGTTCACCGTGGTCGCGTCCTACCGGCAGAACGTGCACGCCTACCCGAGCGGCGGCGGCGACTACGAGGTGGCGACCACCAACCTGGGCCCCAAGGCCGGGCTGACCGTGGCCAGCGCGCTGCTGGTCGACTACGTGCTCACGGTCGCCGTCTCCATCGCCTCCGGCATCGAGAACCTGGGCTCGGCGATCCCGTTCGTCGTCGAGCACAAAGTCTTCTGCGCCATCGCCGTGATCGTGCTGCTGACGCTGATGAACCTGCGCGGCGTCAAGGAGTCCGGCAAGCTCTTCGCGATCCCGACGTACGTGTTCGTCGCGGGCGTCTTCATCATGATCGCCTGGGGTGCGTTCCGCGGGCTCGTCCTCGGCGACGCCATGCACGCGCCGACCGCCGACTACGAGATCAAGCCCGAGCACCAGGGGCTGGCCGGCTTCGCCCTGGTGTTCCTGCTGCTGCGGGCCTTCTCCTCGGGCTGCGCGGCGCTCACCGGCGTCGAGGCCATCTCCAACGGCGTCCCGGCCTTCCGCAAGCCCAAGTCCAAGAACGCGGCGACCACCCTCGCCATGATGGGCCTGCTCGCCGTCACCATGTTCTGCGGCATCATCGTGCTGGCCATGACGACCAAGGTGCGGATGGCCGAGAACCCGGCCGTCGACCTGATCCACAACGGCGTCGCGGTCGGCGCGGACTACGTCCAGAACCCGGTGATCTCCCAGGTCGCCGAGGCCGTCTTCGGCAAGGGCAGCTTCCTGTTCATCGTCCTGGCCGCCGCCACCGCGCTGGTCCTCTTCCTCGCCGCGAACACCGCGTACAACGGCTTCCCGCTGCTCGGCTCGATCCTCGCCCAGGACCGCTACCTGCCCCGCCAGCTGCACACCCGCGGCGACCGCCTCGCCTTCTCCAACGGCATCGTGCTGCTGGCCGGCGCCGCGATCCTGCTGGTCTGGATCTACGGCGCCGACTCCACCCGCCTGATCCAGCTGTACATCGTCGGCGTGTTCGTCTCCTTCACGCTCAGCCAGATCGGCATGGTCCGGCACTGGAACCGCCACCTGGCCACCGAACGGGACCAGGCCACCCGCCGCCACATGGTCCGCTCCCGCGCGATCAACGCCTTCGGCGCGTTCTTCACCGGCCTGGTGCTGGTCGTCGTGCTGTTCACCAAGTTCACCCACGGCGCCTGGGTCGCGCTGCTGGGCATGTGCATCTTCTACGCCACGATGACCGCGATCCGTAAGCACTACGACCGCGTCGCCGAGGAGATCGCGGCCCCCGACACCCCCGACGACGACATGGTGCGGCCCTCCCGGGTCCACTCCGTCGTCCTCGTCTCCAAGATCCACCGCCCGGCGCTGCGCGCCCTGTCCTACGCCAAGCTGCTGCGCTCGGGCAGCCTGGAGGCGCTCAGCGTCAACGTCGACCCGGCCGAGACCAAGTCGCTGCGCGACGAGTGGGAACGGCGCGGCATCGACGTACCGCTGAAGGTGCTGGACTCGCCGTACCGCGAGGTCACCCGCCCGGTCATCGACTACGTCAAGAGCCTGCGCAAGGAGTCGCCGCGGGACGCCGTGTCGGTGATCATCCCGGAGTACGTGGTCGGTCACTGGTACGAGCACCTGCTGCACAACCAGAGCGCGCTCCGGCTCAAGGGCCGCCTGCTGTTCACGCCGGGCGTCATGGTCACCTCCGTCCCCTACCAGCTCGAGTCCTCCGAGGCGGCCAAGCGCCGGGCCCGCAAGCGGCAGGACTGGAACGCGCCCGGCGCGGTCCGCCGCGGTCCGGCCCATCACCACCACCCCGACCGGTCGAAGGAATCGTCTTCCTCTTCGTAGCCGTAGACTGGTGGGCTGTTGTCGTCACTGCTGTTGTCGTCACGCACCCCACTCACCCCCTTTCACTGGAGTCACCCCGCCATGCAGGCAGAAGAGAACACGTCGCTGGTCGGGGTGGAGTACGAGGTCGAGGTCGGCCCCGTCGCCCACGGCGGTCACTGCGTCGCCCGTACGTCCGAGGGGCAGGTGCTGTTCGTCCGGCACGCGCTGCCCGGTGAGCGGGTCGTGGCCCGGGTCACCGAGGGCGAGGAGGGCGCCCGCTTCCTGCGCGCCGACGCGGTCGAGATCCTGGACGCCTCCAAGGACCGGATCGAGGCGCCCTGCCCCTACGCCGGTCCCGGCCGCTGCGGCGGCTGCGACTGGCAGCACGCCAAGCCGGGCGCCCAGCGCCGGCTCAAGGGCGAGGTCGTCGCCGAGCAGCTTCAGCGGCTCGCGGGCCTCACCCCCGAGGAGGCCGGCTGGGACGGCACGGTGATGCCGGCCGAGGGCGACAAGGTGCCCGCCGGCCAGGTCCCGTCCTGGCGCACCCGCGTGCAGTACGCCGTCGACCCGGACGGCAACGCGGGGCTGCGGCGGCACCGCTCCCACGAGGTCGAGCCGATCGACCACTGCATGATCGCGGCGGAGGGTGTCAGCGAGTTGGGCATCGAGAAGCGCGACTGGGCCGGTATGGAGTCGGTCGAGGCGATCGCCGCGACCGGATCGCAGGACCGCATGGTGATCCTGGAGCCCCGGCCCGGCGCCCGGCTGCCGCTGGTCGAACTGGACAAGCCGGTCTCGGTCATGCGGGTCGAGGAGAAGGACGGCGGCGTGCACCGCGTCCACGGCCGCGCCTTCGTTCGCGAGCGCGCGGACGGCCGCACCCACCGGGTCGGCAGCGGCGGCTTCTGGCAGGTCCACCCGAAGGCGGCCGACACCCTGGTGACCGCGGTCATGCAGGGCCTGCTCCCGCGCAAGGGCGACATGGCCCTCGACCTCTACTGCGGCGTCGGCCTCTTCGCCGGCGCCCTGGCCGACCGGGTCGGCGACACCGGCGCGGTGCTCGGCATCGAGTCCGGCAAGCGGGCGGTGGAGGACGCGCGGCACAACCTCGCCGCGTTCGACCGCGTCCGCATCGAACAGGGCAAGGTGGAGGCGGTACTGCCGCGGACCGGCATCTCGGAGGCGGACCTGGTGGTACTGGACCCCCCGCGGGCCGGCGCCGGCAAGAAGACGGTGCAGCACCTGGCTTCACTGGGGGCGCGGCGCATTGCGTACGTGGCTTGTGATCCGGCGGCGTTGGCCCGGGATCTGGGGTATTTCCGGGGCGGGGGGTATCGGGTGCGGATGCTTCGGGTTTTTGATTTGTTTCCGATGACCCACCACGTGGAGTGCGTCGCCATCCTTGAACCGGTCGCGAAGGGCTCCTGACCTGCCCCTTTAATGCCCGGGTGGAGTTGCTCGGCCTGCTTCCTTGATACCGTCCTGGCATCATCTCGGCATGGCGATGACACTCCGGCTCCCCGACGACCTTGACGCGGAGCTCACCGAGCGGGCTCGGCGGGAGGGCCGCAGTAAGCAGGAACTGGCCATTGAGGCCATCCGTGACGCCCAGAACCGGGCCGAGCTGAAGGTTGATGACGTCCTGGCCGAGCTCATGGAGAGCGATGCGGAGATTGTGGAATACCTGAAGTGACGGATGTGCGCCACCTCCAGGTCGACGAAGTCCTGGCCATCGCCCGCGCGGTCAACGGTACCGAGCACAGCGTGCGTGACCTGGGCCTTCTGGTGTCGGCGATCGAGCGGCCCCGGACGAATGTGTTCGGAGCCGAGTTGTATCCCACGCCGCACGAGAAAGCGGCGGCACTGCTGCACTCCGTCGCCCGCAATCACGCGCTGATCGACGGCAACGAGCGCACCGCTTGGCTCGCCATGCGCGTCTTCCTGCGGTTCAACGGCGTCAGCGCCGGTGTCGTGCCGCCGCCCGTCTCCCTTGCCGGTCCGTTCGTCGAGGACGTCGCGCAGGACACCATTGATGTACCGGTCATTGCCAAGTGCCTGGCGAACTGGTTCCCCGTTTCCTGACGTTTCTGCTCGGCTCGTCGGGGGAGGGCGAGTCAGTACTTCGAACCGCGGTATTCGAGGCCCGAGGCGATCTCCGTCGAGGTAGCCATCTGCGAAGCGTGCCGCTGAAGCCGGGTGAACGCCCGAGCCGGCGGGAGTACCAGCTTCGGCCTGCTGGTCCGGTGCATTGGAGTATCAGGCTGTGCCAGTCAGAGGTTTCGATGCCCCGCCCTGGGTGCTCTGCCACGGCGTCACGTACCCGGCGCCGTCGTGATCGACGAATCCTGGGCCAACGCGGTGAAGGGGGGAGCTGGGGCGATGCACACCCCTGCCGGTCCCCGCCCTGTCGCTCGACGCGACCGGCCCGCGTTGCCCACGACGCCCGTACTGGCCAAGCCGAGCCGGGGCGGGAACGGGGGAGCGGGCACAGGAGCGTGCGGCGCCCCCTGCGGTGGCACTACTGGCTACTGGCGATCCGCGCGATCGATGCGATCCACGTGGAAGGTCAGCCCAGCTACGGTGCCGGACTGGACGACGGGACCGTGCTGGACTCCCCCGCTGACGCGGTTGTCCACTGTGCGCCGGCTGTCCGCCGCGGACGCCGGGAGTCGCAGTAGCGAGGCCAGCAGCGTATGCAGGGCCTCGTCGCTGCCGTCGTCGGCTTCCGCGAGTCGGCGCAGACGGTCACCGTACCGTCGGCTGATCTCGCGGGCGATCCGTGCACGTTCCGTGGCGTCGGCGGCGAGGAGCCGGGTCCTCGCGTCCTGCAGGTCGTCGAATGTGTCGGGGTCCGCGCCTGTGCGGGTCAGGTACCGGCCGAGGAGTTCCCGGGCGTGGGTCCAGGAGTCGGTGACCATGAGTGAGACCAGTGTGGTGGCGCCCGACGCCGCGAGTACGGCCAGTTCGCTGTCCATGTGTCTTCTCCTAGGCGAGGGGGGAGCCGGAGGCGGGCGCCTCGTCGTCGTCCGGAGCGAGGGACGCCGGCGGATCGAAGTGGTGCTGGATGTCCTCGGCGGTCTCGAGGTTGTCCTGCTCCTTGATGAGGCCGGCGATCTGTGCCGCGAGCATCGGGCGGCGTACGTCTCCGTCGGTGAAACCGATGCTGTCGAGAAAGTCGGAGAGATGCGTTGTGGCCGTCCCCCGTCCCCGCGGCCCTGAGGGAGGCTCCGGCTCGGCACAGTCCGACGTGGCCGGCTCGCCGGCCTGCTGAAAGATCAGATCCTGTAGCCGTTCGGGAATGTCTGCGTCATTGGCCGCCGAGGTCAGCTGAGCGAGCAGAGCCAGGTCGTTCACCGTACGTTCCACGTGCTCGTCGTTCCTGGCGAGCCACCAGACCACGGCGCTGCCGGTGTCCTTGAGGACGTCCTCGCCCAAGTACCGGCGTCTGCTCTGCTCGTACTTGCGCTGGTGCACCCAGACCTCCTCGTCCTTGCGTACGTCGGCGAGCTTGTCCAGGCGCTCTTGGTCCTGCTGCGCCAGGACGAGTTGGAGGTTCTCTGCCATCGCCTGGAGGTGACCGGTGGACTCAGGCATCATCCGGCTGAGGGCGCCGGACAGTTCCTGCTCGACGAGTGAGGCCCGGACCGGTTCTCGTTGCTCGGTGATGGCGCGGGCCCGCTTCAGGACCGCGTCTACGGCGAGGCCCGCCGGGTTGAGAACGGGGGTACTCGCGGGAGCGGCGACGAGGCACCAGCGCACCGTCGCGGAGAAGACGAAGTCGTAGTCGGCCCACTTGCTGGGCAGCACTACCTGGCTGACGCGGTGTTCCGTGCGTTCCACGGGGGCGGCCGTGAGCTGCTCCTCGAAAGTCACCGGTACCGTGCCGCGGCGCATCGCGGCGATCCGGAAGACGGCCGCGGGAACGACGAGCAGCAGCACTGCCAGCAGTGGCCAGGCCCATGCGGGCCACCGCTGCGTCAGACCGACGATGCACAGCAGGAGACCGCTCAGTACGGTAAGGAAGACGGTTGTGGTTTTCCGTGCGGTGGTCATGGACGAGTCCCCCTGGGTGCGGTTGTCTGCGGTGCGGCCGGGGCGATGCCTTGAGCCGCGCTGATCTTGCGGAGCAGCAGGCCGGTGGTCTCCGCGGCCCGCGCCGCATCCCCCGGATCGGTGCGCTCGGCGTCGCGGGCGCACGCGTACAGCAGAGCGAAAATCTTGCCCCGTTTCTCCGTGCACCGCTGTGCCGCGCTGACGAGCAGGTCGAGCAGAATCCCGCCGTGCGGTCCGGTGCCGGCGGTCGCCCAGTGGAGCCAGTGGCGTGCTGCTGCCTGCCACTCCTCAGGCGGCAGCTCGGTCAGTACCGCGTGCCAGCAGGTGGTCAGGGAGCGCTGAGCGGTCTGCTCGTCGATCAGCGCGTGCGAGGTGCCCGGGCGGAGCGTCAACAGTTCGGGGTCGCCGGCCTGGAGGAAGATCCCGAGATGGGCGGGGGAGAAGTCGGAACGGGCGAGGCGGTCGAGCAGCACGCGGTGCAGCCTGCGGCTGCGCGCCACCAGGTCGCACAGCGCCTGCCGGGCACGCGTCGTGCCGTGTTCACGTCGGGCCAGGTGGTAGAGCCTGACCAGGGCTTGATCGGGATGACTGGTCGCGAGGACATCGGCACAGACGCGGACCAGCACTTGTGCGAGCTCCCCCTTGAGGGGCCGGTTGGCACACCACTGGTAGAGCTGCTCGCGGAAGTATCTGGCGTGCACCGGGTCCGCCAGCCCCCGGGTGAGCGCGTGCACGGCCGCTTCCAGGCGAGGCCGGCTCGTCGCACCGGTGCTCCAGCGTTCGACGAGGGCACCCAGTCCGTCCGCGCGTCCGGTCCGCAGGTATTCACCGGCCACTCGTTCCACCAGGCCGTCGCGTACGACGGTGACGACGTGCGGGTCGTTCAGCTCCACCACACTCGCGGCCCAGGTGCCGAGGTGGGGGCGGAGATCGGGCATGTGGTCCCAGAAATGGGCACGCACGGCCGAGTCGAAGTCCAGCTTGTCGAACCGGACCTGTCCGTTGGGGGCGGCAGTGGCCGAGATCTCGGAGAGTCGCTCGGCGAGGTCTCGGTGCTGTAGCGGCGAGTCACCCTCCGACGGAGGCCCGAGGGCGCTCAACAGTTGCTCGGCCGCGCGGTGAACGACATCGGCATGCGCCCCGTGCAGCATGGACACGGCGATCAGCAGGGCTCGTTGCGGCGCCTCCCGCCGCTTGGTGACGAGCGCTGCGGCTTCCCGTCGGCCGTCGTTCCGCGCCCGCCCAGCTGCCGCGCACCACTGACCGAATTCGTCCCCGGGCTGACCGGCTTCGCGTGCCCGGCGAATCAGGTCGGCGAATTCCGCGGTTTCCCGCATCGGCCTGTTCGCGGTCAGGAACCCGGTGACGGTGCCGTCGGGCCGGAGATACTGTTCGGGCGCCAGGCCGTGCAGGCGCAGATGCCGCCGGAGAACGCCGATACTGGACGGCCGTTGGAGCACCACACGGCAGTACTGCAGGTCGGGGTCGAGAACGCCGCGGTGCGGCATGACCACGACCAGATGAGCTCGCTGCTCGTGCACGGCCTTGCGCAGCGCCGGCAGGTCGGCCTGGGCCGTGGCCCAGCGGCGGTCGTCCGCGGCGGACAGGTCCAGCAGCAACTGATCACCGGTCCCGACCAGATCGGGGTCCTGGAGGGAGAGCTCGCTCTCCTCACCGGGCAGGAGTTCATGGAAGACACCGCTGTCCCGGTGGTGTTCGTGCAGCAACACGCGGGCCACAGCCGACCGGCCGTTGCCCGGGACGCCGTCCAGGATGACGGTGCCGGAGTCGGCGAGTACGGCACGTGCGTCGCCCATACCCGGTGGAGCGACCAGTACGTAGCGCAGTCGGCGGAGTTGGTCCTCGGCGACTCGGCGGAAAGCCGGCTTGTCCGAGTCCTGCGGGTGCGTGCCGATGTGGACATCACCGGAGCCAGTGATCGTGACGCCCGAGTCCCGGACCCAGGTGCCGGTGTGCTGGTTCACTGGTCCTCGTCCTCGTGACCGGCCCGTTCGCCGAACCGGTGCTGGATGCTGCCGTGGTGGTCGCCCTCGAAGTACGTCATCCCGTCGCCCGAGAAGTGACGGTCGCCCGAGACATGACGTGAATGCGAGTAGATGTTGCCGTTCCCGGTGTGGACAGGACCGTGGGTGCCCTTGACGACGGTGCCGACGTCACCGGTGAAGTCACGGCTCTGCACGGCTGTACCGTTCACGGTCCCGATGGAATTGGTCACACTGCCTGGTGAGAGCGTCCCCGGCTCGATCCCGGACCGGTCGTCGAGGCCGGGAATCAGGTCGGCCATCAGATCACCGATGCGCGCGACACACACGTCGGTGTCGCCGGAGTCGAACGCGATGGACTGGAGATCGGCGAGCCGTCGCAACGCGGGCGGAAGATCGGCCTGGCTCAGTCGGCTGGTTTTGCGTCCGTCCAGAACGGGGACCACTGGGACCTCGCACTCGAAAGCCGCCTCGAGCTCCTTGCGCACCCAGTCCGCAGGATCCTCCAACCGGCTACGGAATTTCGTCCAGTGCGGTCCGATGACGGCCAGGAGTACGGAGCTGCGCCGTACCGCGGCCAGTAGCCGTTCGGCCCAGCTTTCACCGGGGACGATGGACTGTGACGCGTGGAACGCGTGTCCCGGGCCGAAGCGGTGCGACAGCCCTTGGCGAAGCAGGGCCGCGGTCTTCTCACCATCCCCGGTGCGGTAGTTGATGAAGATCTCGCTCATGACGGTGACTCCTCAGGAGGGGTGATCGGGCGGGACAAGGTGCCGAGCCGCGGTGCCAGCCGGCGTACCGCTGGGTGGTCCGGGTAGCGGCCCAACACCCGGGCGAGTCGTCGGAGATCGGTCGTGACGGTCCCCGAGCGCACGGCTGACACACCGTCGAGCAGTGGCTCCGTCAGCGCGCACGCGTGGTCGATCTCGCTGGCGCAGGCATACGCGAGCGCGCGGCGTACGCCGTACCGCACCTGCGTACGCACCGCGTCGGGGCCGACCTGAGTGAGCTGCCGGTCCAGTTCCTCGCCCGCATCGAGCGGTCGCCCGAGATCGACGAGGCACCAACCGGTGACCATGCCGACCGAATCGGGAAGATGCATGGAGCCGATCACCGGACCGTCGGCACCGTCGTTCGGACGGGCGAGCAGGGTACGAGCCCGGTCCAGGGCACGGAGACAGGCGCCGACATCACCGGCGAGGGCCTGCCCCTGCGCTTCGCGCTGTGCGGCGAGACCGCGGATCCGTGACGGCAGCATGCCGCTCTGCGCCCGGCGGGCCAGCGCGATCGTCTGCTCGGCGTCCTCCCGGTACAGCGTCACCAACGCCCTGCGGACCAGCGCATAACCGGCCAGTGCCCGATCACCGCCGGCGGCGGCCAGGTCGACCGCACGCTGCGTCCACCACAGCGCCCCATGCTCGTCCCCGGTCTCCTGCACCAGCCAGCCCACATACTCGGCGTACCGGGATCCGAGCGCCAGCAGGCGGCGTCTGGTGCCGCTGTCGCTCTGCGCCGACAGCTCCCGCAGCGTGTGTGTCTGTGCGATTAGAACGGGCAGGAGCAGGCCGGGTTCCACGGTCTGACCGAGTCTGCGGTAGTGCGTGAACAGTGAGCGTGAGGCTTCCAGCATGCCGACGCCGGCGACCGGGGAAGCCGGACCCGATCTGTCCGACCTCCAGGTCATCAGCGAGGCGACACCAACATTCATCACCTCACGCCGGCCCACGGGCCCGAACGAGCTCGGGCCGTCCGGTGACAACTGCATCATCCAGTTCTCCTCCTCGACCCGGCCTGGCACCGACACGGCAGGTGAATCGACAGCGGTAGGGGTGCGCAGGGCGATCAGTGCCCCGTCGGCACCTAGTGCGGCGTCGCACAGCCGCGCGAGATCACGGCTGGGTGCCTTGATGCCCCGCTCGACTTTGCTGAGCTGCGCTTTGCTGTAGTGCACGAGACCGGACAGGTCCGTAAGGCTCAGCCCGGCCTCCAGACGACGCTTCCTCAGTTCCTCGCCGAACGGGGTGGACGGATGCGGCACGGGAACCTCCCAAACCCGGTCGTCCGGGCTGAGGCGGTACTGCACGAAAGAGTGCGGCAACAACTCCCGGACGGACAAGGCGATCGATGCTGTTTCCCGTTTCCTTCTCCGGTGGCGGGGCGCGGCAAGCTCGTGCTGGGCAGCTGGGTTCGCCGAGGGAACCGGGGACGTGGCTCGACCGGTCATTGCCGAGCGACTGCCGGCCAGGTTCCCGGTTTGCTGGCGTTCGACGACGTGTGGCAGGGGCCGGGTGGGGTGAGCCGCTCGCCCCGGCCGGGCTGAAGTGCGCGCGCGGGTTCAGCCGCTGGGGGCAGGATGAGGGTGACGACGGCCGTGGCCGGCGGGTCAGGCCGCCGGCGAAACGGGAGTTGGCCCGCCGATGCCGGTGCCCCGCGTGCCGACGCGGTCGGCGGCGCCGATGTTCGGACCGCCACGGATGTTCTCCTCGGCCGGGGAAGACGTTTGATGACCGGAAGTGTCTCCGGTGGACCATGACAGTGAGGGAGCAGTACGTGAGCGCAGTTTCGGATCTCAGCTCGGTTCTCGACCAGGACGTGCGGCTCGTCGATTCCGTCCGGGAAGGCGAGTGGTCGCTCCCGACGCCGTGCGACGAGTGGGACGTGCGTGCTGTCGTCGCTCATCTCGTCGACGTGCAGCAGCGGTTTCTGGCCACCCTGACGTCGCGCCCCGTCCGGACGGGGTCCACCTTCGGCGAGAACGCGGAACTGCTGACGGCCGCGTTCGCGCAGGACGGCGCTCTCGAACGCGTCGTCGCGGACCGCCTCGGCGACATCACCGGACTCACGCTCCTGAACATCCTGGTCATGGAGCACCTGGCGCACGGCTGGGACCTCGGCCAGGCGCTCGGCCGCCCCCCGGCCTTCGACGAGGAGGTGACGCGCCGGACCATCGACTTCGCCCAGGAGATGAGCCCCAAGGTGCCCCCGTCCCTGCGCCGTTTCGCGGATCCGCAGCCCGTGCGGCAGGACGCGCCGGCCATCGACCGCCTCGCCGCTCTTCTCGGCCGAGGGGTCTCGTAGTGCCGAGGGGCGGGGCGACGGGGCGCCCCTTGACGTGGCGTCCTGCGAGGGCGTGCGCAGACGTACGTACGTAGTTCCTGCCGACGCGAAGGCATGCCCGGTGCGGGAGAGTTTCTCCGTGGGTTCGCGTGACCCGCGGCCCCTGTTCGTCCCGGTGAGTGAAATGGAATTGATGTCTCCTCACCCGGTGCCACCCGTCCTGGACGACCTGGCACGCGTGATCGGTGCGACGACTTCCCGGCAGGACGCGGCGCCGACGCCGTGCGCCGGGTTCGACGTGGGCTCGCTGCGGCGGCACCTGCTCGGCGGCATCGGGTACTTCAGCGTCGTCCTGGCCGATCCCGACGGCGACCGGCGGCCGGATCCGCGGGACTATTCCGGGGCTGACGGGACCGATGTGCTGGTCGCGGCGGTCGAGGAACTGTCGGTGGTCGTGCGGGCCGCCCTGGCCGGTGGCGTGGAAACGGTTGCGGTGCGGGTTCCCGCGCTGGGTGGCACGTTTCCCGGTGCGTACGTGCTGAGCATGCTGCTGGCCGAGGCCGTGGTGCACGGCTGGGACATCGCCCGCGCCACCGGTCAGGCATGGCACCCCGATCCCGCGGCGTCCGAGCAGGCGCACGCGTTGCTCGCCGACCAGATCAAGCCGGAGTACCGGGGTGGCGCGGGCATGCCGTTCGCGCCCGAGGTGCTGGTGCGTCCGGACGCTTCGGCGCTGGACCGGTTGCTGGGCTTCGCGGGCCGCTCACCGCACTGGACGCCCACAGCCGTCAGCAAGGGCCGTTGACCGAGGCCGGGTCGTCCGGCGCGGCAAGAACGTGTTCGCAGCACTCTTCACCTGGAGACCCGTTGCCTCCCATACCCGTCAGCGACGTCGATCTCTACACCGAATCGGCGCGCATCGACCCGTACGACCTCTATGCCGAACTCCGGGCCCTCGGGCCCGTGGTGTACCTGTCCCGCTACGACCTCTACGCGCTGCCCCGCTACGACGAGGTACGTGCCGCCCTGATGGACTGGCGGACGTTCTCCTCGGCGCGGGGCGTGTTCGTGGACCCGGACGTCAACGCCCAACTGGAGGGGATCACGCTGTGCAGTGACCCACCCGAGCACACGGCACTGCGCTCGGTGCTGGGGCGGCCGCTGCGGCCGGACCGGATGCGCGAAGTGACGCCGCGGATCGAGGCCGAGGCCGACCGGGTGGTCGAGCGGCTGGTCGGCCGGGGCCGGTTCGAGGTCGTCACCGAACTGGCGGAGTACCTGCCCATGACCGTGGTGTCCGATCTGGTCGGACTCCCCGAGCACGGGCGGGAGAAGATGCTGGAGTGGGCCGCGGCCATCTGGAACACCCAGGGGCCCGCCGACGACCGGGCGGCCGCGGCGGGACCGGCCGTCGAGGAGTTCATGGCGTTCGCCATGAATGACGCCGTGCCGGGGAAGATCGACCCCGACGGCTGGGCGGCACAGCTCTACGCGGCCGCCGACCGTGGCGAGATCGCGCACGACAAGTGCCCGGTCATGATGCTCGACTACGTCACCCCCAGCCTGGACACCACCATTCTCGCGATCACCAACGCGGTCGCACTCTTCGCCCAGCATCCCGACCAGTGGGAACTGCTGCGCGCGGACCGCTCGTTGATCCCGCACGCGATCAACGAGTCGCTGCGGCTGGAGACCCCGGTGCCGCAGTTCAGCCGGGTGCTCACCGAGGACCATGAGATCGGCGGCGTCCCGCTGGCCGCCGGGTCACGGGTCGCGTTGCTCTACGCCTGCGCCAACCGCGACGAGCGTCACTACCCGGACCCCACCCGCTTCGACATCACCCGCCGCCCCTCGGACCACCTCGCTTTCGGCCGGGGCGAGCACGTGTGCGTCGGCATGCACCTCGCCCGGCTGGAAATGAGCGTGCTGCTGGAAAGGCTCGCCGACCGGGTCGCCGGGTTCCGCTCCCTTCAGCACCGGCCCATGATCAACAACGGGCTGCGTGGGCTCGACCGCCTGGAAGTGGCGATCGAGCCCGCGACCTGAGGCTCGGCACCGCGTCCGCCGCCGTCATGGCCGCCGGCCGCCTCCCCGCGCCGGTGCCCCGCGCCGGCGCGGTACCCGGCCACGCGAGCGACTCCGCCGGGGCGGGCATCTCCACCCCGGACCTTGACAGTCTTCGCGAGCGAGCCGCCGAGCCGCCGAGCCGCCGAAGGAGGTGTCGACGTGGTCCTGACCGGTTCCGAGATCGTGGACCGGCTTCACATCGTTTGCTGTGCGGGACCGGCATGGCCGGCGCGGCGTGGCGGGTGCCGTCGCCCGGGCTGCCGCGACGTCGGACGGCGCGCACATGTGCACGGAGTTCGGCACGGCCGGGATCGTCGCCGGCGCCGTCTGCTTTCCGGTGTCCCGAACGCCGCCGCTGTCGTCGTCACGGCTCGGTCGTGTAGTCGCGAATGCGCGCGATGACGGTGTCCAGGGCGGCTTCGAGTGCCTCGGTGGTGCGTTGGGCCTGGGCGAGGAGGAGGCCGCCCTGCACGGCAGCCAGCAGTGCCAGGGAGAGCGCGCGGACGTTGGTGTCGGGCCGGAGTACGCCACTGTCGATCATGGCACTCAGACCGCGGTGGATCGACTCCGCCCAGGCGGTGAAGCCGGCCGCCAGTGTGTCCCGGGCCCACGGGTGGGTGTCGGCCAGCTCACTGGACAGGCTGCCCATCGGGCAGCCCCCGACGCCCCCCTGCCGCCTGGCGGTCTCGATCACGACCGCACGCCAGGAATCGAGGGCCGCCAGGCTGTCCAGCCTGGCCAGCAGTGGAGCCTGGTGGGACAGGATCGTCTCTGTCTGGTGGGCGATGACTGCCCGGGTGAGGTCGTCCTTGTCGGCGAAGTAGTGGTAGATCTGCGACGAACTGACCCCGGCCGCGTCACGGACGGCAGGCGTGCTGGTGCCCGCCACCCCTTGCCGGTACATCAGATCCGCAGCGGCCGCGACGATTCGCTCCCGTGTCGCTCGGCCCTTGTGCGTACTCGGTGCGTCCCGGCGTGCCGTACTGCCTGTCACTGCTCACCCCTCCAACAGTGGATCCTCCAACAGTGGATTTGACTATCCAATCCTAGCGTCCCTATTTTGGATACAACAATCCAATCTGGAGGTTCGTCATGAGCGACGCTCACCATGATCTTGAGTCGGCGACCGTACTGATCACCGGCGGGACCTCCGGTATCGGCCGGGCCACCGCGCAGCTCTTCGCCGAGCGCGGTGCGCGGGTGGTGGTGACCGGCAGGGACGAGCACCGCGGCCAGGAGGTCGCCGCCGAGACGGGAGGGCGTTTCATCCGGGCGGATCTCGCCTCGCCGAAGGAGATCGAGCGGCTGGCCGCCGAGGCCGGCGAGGTGGACGTGCTGGTCAACAACGCCGGTTACTGGGAGCTCGGCCCGACCTCGGAAACTTCCGAGGCGGGCTTCGACGCGATGGTCACGGTGAACTTCCGTGCCCCGTTCTTCCTCACCGCCGCACTGGCCCCGGGCATGGCGGCACGCGGCCGCGGGGCGATCGTGAACGTCTCCACGATGGTCGCCGCCCGCGGCGCCGTGGGCATGGCCGCCTACGGGGCGAGCAAGGCGGCGCTGGAGGCTCTGACCCGTTCCTGGGCGGCCGAGTTCGGCCCGGAGGGCGTGCGCGTCAACGCCGTCGCCCTCGGCCCGAGCCGTACCGAGATCACGAAGAGCATGGGCGACCTGCTCGACACTCTCGCCGCCGCCAGCCCGCTGGGGCGTGCCAACGAGCCGGACGAGGTCGCCCGCCTCATCGTCCACCTTGCCGGAGAAGACGCCCGGCCGCTCACCGGCACCGTCATCGCCGCCGACGCCGGCCGCACCGCCGCCCTCTGAAACTCGGGCGCGGCCCGTCCGAACGTCCGAAGGAGAAGGATCATGATCCTCGTCACCGGTGCGACCGGCAAGGTCGGCTCCGAAGCCGTCCGGCTGCTCGCCGCACGCCAAGAACCGACCCGGGCCCTGGTCCGAGACCCGTCCCGGATGCCTCACGCGGACGGCGACGCGCTGGAGGTCGCCGTCGGCGACTTCGACCGCCCCGACACCCTCGACGCGGCCATGCGCGGCGTCGACACCGTCCTGCTCGTCAGTCCCGCCGTACCGGCGCAGGAGATCGCGGTCATCGACAGCGCCGTCCGCAACGGGGTGACCCACATCGTGAAGGTCACCAGCAAGGCGTCGGCCGACTCGCCGGTCGACCGGCGCCGCGGTCAGGCCCGGATCGAGGCGCATTTGGAGGCCTCCGGTACGGCCCACACCCTGCTGCGGTCGAACGCCTACCTGCAGAACCTGCTCGCCCTCGCACCGGGGGTCACGCGGTCCGGCGGCTTCCTCATGTCGGCCGGCGACGGACGGATCGGAATGATCGACGCACGGGACGTCGCGGCGACCGCGGTCGCGGTAGCCACCGCACCCGGCGGGCACGCGGGCCGTGCCTACTGCCTGACCGGACCGGAGCTGATCACCTACACCGAGATCGCCGAGGAGCTCTCCACGATGTTGGGGCGTCCCGTCGAGTACCGGCGGACGACTCCGGACGAACACCGGGCGGCGATGCTCGCGGCAGGCGTCCCCGAGCCGGTCGCCACCTCCAACGCCCAGGCGTTCGGCCTGATCGCCGAGGGCGACGCGGCCTGGGTGTCCCCCGACGTCGAGACCCTCACCGGCAAGCCCCCGCGCGACCTGCGCACCTTCCTCCGGGACCACCTGGCCGCGTTCGGGTGATCTCGCGTGAGCTCATGCCGTTGGGCCGGGCTCGTTGATCACAGAGCTGACGGTGAGCACGGCGCCTGCCTCGAAAACTCGCCGGTGTGCGCATCGACTGAGGCCGGCTTGTGAGGCGAGCCGTTCGTAGCGGCCACGGCCGTGGTGCCACCGCAGTCGCAACAGCCCCGCGAACGCACGGCGACGCGGGGCGCTGTTGCGTGTCCGCGACCGGCGGTTGTCGCGCGGCCCGCGTTCCTTCCACGTTCCTTCCGCGTGGGCCCACTCGTCGGCGCCGCACCGAAGACGACGGTGGCGACCTGAGGCGGCAGGGCGGCAGCGTGGCGGGGTGACCTTTAACGAGCCCGGGGGACCCGGGCTCGGTCGAGGTCGGCCCCGCCGGCCCCGTCGGCCCCGCCGGAAGTCGCACCGTAGGCGTCAGCCTTTCCCCAGGGCCAGGCACGTGCGCAGGGGGACCATCGGTCGGGCCGGACGGTTGTCTCACGCACTCATCCGTCCGGCCCGACCCGGTCCCCCATGTCAGGCATGACCGTGGGGCGGCGAAACCCGCACCGGATCAGACGGGAACGGCCTCGAGCACGGAGACCAGCGAGGCCGAGGCCGACACCTTGTCGAGGCGCAGTCCCGCCTGCTCGAAGAGGCGCTCGAACTCGGCGATGCTGCGTTCCCGGCCGGTGACCAGCGTCATCATGTTCAGGTCCATCAGCGGCGGCAGGCCGGGCTTGCCCATCTGGTCGACGATGAGTTCCGCCACCAGGACCCGCCCCCCGGGCTCCAGCGCGTCTCGGCAGTTTCGCAGGATGCGTACGGCGGAGTCGTCGTCCCAGTCGTGCAGGACGAACTTCAGCAGGTGCACATCCGCTGTCGGTACCTTCTCGAAGAAGTCGCCGCCGACGAAGGTGAACCGGTCGGCCACACCAAGCCGTTCGGCCGATGCCACGGCGTCCGCGCCGACGTGCGGCAGATCGAGCACGGTGCCGGCCAGGCGCGGGTCGCGCAGCATCAGGGTGTGGACGAAGTTGCCGCCGGCGCCCCCTACGTCCACTGCTGTCCTGGCGTCCTTCAGGTCGATGACATCGGCCAATTGATGAGCAAGGCCGTGGGTCATCGCCGTCATGGCGGCGGTGAAGACGCCGGCCTCGTGCGGCTGGCCGGAGATCCAGTCGAAGAACGGCGCGCCGAGCGTGGCCTCGGCCTGGGGGGCGCCGGTCCGGACCGCCTGCGCAAGATGGCCCCAGGGTCCCCAGTGCGAGGCCGTCCCGCCGTAGAGCGCCAGGTCGCGCAAGGAGTCGGGGTGATCGGTGCGCAGGGTCAGCAGCAGCGCCGTGGCGGTGAACCGGTCGTCGTGCTGAGCGGCGACCAGCCCCAGCGAAGCACAGGCACGCAGGAACCGGAACGTCGCTTCGGGATGGAGCGATTCGGCCTCCGCGACGTCGGCGGCCGTGGCGCCGTCCGGGTGGAGGTGATCGGCGAGCCGCAACTCCGCCGCAGTGCGCACCACTTGAGTCACCCAGTAACCGGTGATCATTTGCAGCATGCGGCCGGTCTCTCCCGCGGGCGGCTCGACAGAACCGGCCGGAACCAGGGGATGCTCGAAAAGTGCCATGACAGTCCTCTATCAGTGGTTGTAAAGGTGACGGTGACGATTCCGGGACAGGAGCGTTGGACGCCCCTTCGGGAGCCGTGTCAGCGACTACGGCAAGGCGTGCAGGGGAGCGTGGTTGGCCTTGAAGATGCGCTCACCAGCCCGGCGGAGCGTGAAGTCGCGCAGCGGTGTGGGGAGGTTGCGGGCCTTGTCCCGGCGGTGGTTCTGCGCCACCACCCAGGCGACCCGCTCGGCACGCCGGGTCTGGAAGGCGGCGAGGGCCGCGGGCACGTCGGGGATGGTCGTGAGGGTGTCGGCCAGCACGAGGGAGTCCTCCAGGGCCATCGCGGCACCCTGGGCCATGCTCGGCGAGAAGGCGTGAGCGGCGTCGCCGACGAGGACGGCGCGCGGACGGGTCCAGACAGTGTTCTCACTCTCGTACAGCGCGGCGAAGTACGCGTTCGCGCCCTGCTCCAGCAACGGGGGGACCGGGCCGCCGAAGTCGCCGAAGAGTGCTCGCCAGTCACCTGCCGGGGCCTCGGGGACAGGACTGTTGATGTCGGCGTAGCAGTAGACGCGGCCGGCGCCGAGTTGCACGGTCAGGAACGTACGGCCCTTGGCGCCCAGCCGGCCGGTCCAGTCGGTGATGCCCGGTATCTCGGTGTCATCGGCGATGAACCGCCAGCACAACTGACCCAGGAAACGAGGTTCCGGGCCGCCGAAGAGGGTGCGGCGTACCGCGGAGTTGATGCCGTCCGCTCCTACCACCAGGTCGTAGGCGGCGGTGGCGCCGTCCGTGAAGGTCACGGTGCCGTCCTCGGCCACCGCGGTCACCTCGGTGCGGTAGCGCAGGGCCGTGCCGTCGACGGCTGTGCGCAGCACCTCGTGCAGTCCGGCGCGGGTGATCGCCAGGCACGGTCCGACCTCGCCCCAGATGCGTTCCGCGGCGAACTCCGCGAGCGGCCGTCCGCGGTGGTCCCGCAGCCTCTGCCGGGCCACGGGCTCCGCCCGTTTGGTCACCTCGGCCGCCACCCCGATGCCCCGAAGCGCTCGCACGGCGTTCGCCGGGAGGTAGAGGCCGCTGCCGAGTACCTGTCCGTCGTCGGCGCGGCGCTCGACGACGTCCACCTGGAAGCCGCGGTCGCGGTCCAGCAGTGCCTTGGTCAGCGCCAGACCGGAAATGCCGGCCCCGACGATCAGGATTCGAAGATTGTTCACACAGGGTCCTTGCAGGTGACGGGCGATGCGACGGCGTCTGCCGAAGCGCCGCGCCCGGGCCGCCGGAAGCTGCCCGTCCAGGTCACCGCGAGGGCTGCGAGACATCGAGTCTCTTACGCAACCTGACGGGTGGGTGGGTGGATCGGCGTCCCGATGGCGGGCATGAAGAGAGCTCCTCGGAGACGGGCCTCGACCGAGATCACCCGTGTCCGCCGCGAGCTTCGCATGCTTGTCTACTCGCCTTCGGTCGATCTGTCCAGCCGAGGACTTCCTCAACTGGCTCTTTGTCAGGCGAAGATGGGCGCGCCCTGGCAGGGCGCGCCCATCCGGGCCGGGGCGTGCGTGGCACGAGGCGGCGCCTCCGCTCGGCACCCCCACTGCGCCCCGCCCAGGGCATGCCACCGCGGTCGGGTCCGGCTTCGGCGGTCGGCGGAGCGACGCTCCGCAGGCTAAGTGGAGATGTCAACTCTCAGATCTGGTAGCGTCGCAGACATGGGCGACCGTGGAGCGGCAGCTCAACTCGGGCGTCGGTGGCGTCCCGGCGCGACGAGCGGGAAGGTCGAGTGATCGATGCGGCTGGATGCGCAGCGTAATCGTGAGCGAATCCTCGACGCGGCGTTGCGCTGTTTCGGCCGTCACGGGGGAAGCTGTGAAATGGCCACCATCGCGAAGGAGGCGGGGGTCGGCTCTGCCACCTTGTTCCGTCACTTCCCCGCAAAACAAGCGTTGATCGAAGCCGTTCTGCTCGGCTGTCTCGAAAAGTCCGAGGAAGCGGTCGCGGAGGCCCAGGCGATGGCCGATCCCTTCGAGGGCCTCACCTCATTGCTCACCCATTTCGTCCAGTCGTTGGTGCAGAATCGAAATCTGCACCGGTTCGCCGGACAACACCTCGTCGATCCGGGAATCAGGGGTCGGCGCGTCGGTGTCTTCGAGGGCAGCGCGGCACTGCTGCGCCGCTGCCAGGAAACCGGGAAAGTCGACGCCGACGTACAGATGGCTGATTTGTTCACGCTTGCCGAGGGCATCGCTGAGGTCACCGATTCAGATGGCTGGCAGCGGCCACTGGCTCTCGTCATACGCGGCATTGAGGCGAAGCACTGAGTTTCGGGATGCTCCGTAGAAGTCCTCTTTTGGTGTGCGAGCATCACTTACGGATTGCTCGCAATGAATCCTAGACGAACAGGAATAATGACGTGATACCTCGCGAATCCGGAGCGGCCACGGCTGCTCACGACCTGATCCAGACCTACCTGCGCGGAATCAACGACCCACTGCTCGCCCCCTTCGGCTCCCTGCCGGAGGGCGCCCACGTCGTCGACCTCGCCTGCGGAACCGGGGAACCGTCTCTGCCGCTCGCTCGCCGACGCCCGGATCTGCGGATCACCGGGATCGATGTCGATCCCGCCCTGCTTGCCGAGGCTCGCGCGAAGGCGGGCCGGGAGGACATCGCAACGGTCGAATTCCATGAGATGTCCATGATCGAGACGACATTCGCTGACGCCAGTGTCGACGGCATCGTCTCCCGGATGGGCCTGCTTCTGGCGGGGCTGGCCCCCTTCGGTCCTGCGGCCCGTGAAGCGGCCCGGGTACTGCGTCCCGAGGGATTGCTGACTCTCGCCACCTGGACGGATGCGGCGTCGAATCCCTATACGGGCATCGCCCTCCCCGTCCTCCGCCAGGTGCTGCCGGCGGGTGCCGTTCCCGACTTCGAATCCAGCTTCGCCGATTCCGCCGAGGAGGGCGCACTCGAAAAACATCTCGTCGCTGCCGGCTTCACGCATATCGCAGCTTCGTGGTTTTCTTGGGAGACCGAATGCCCCGACTTCGAGACCTGGTGGGAATTCAACACCAGCGCGGGCCGGCTCAACTCGTTCTTCGCCTCCCTCGACCCGGAGCAGCGCGCCACGGCCCGCCGGGTGATGGCCGACAACATCAGTGGCTACCAGACGGATTCCGGCGGCTTCCGCATTCCGGCAACCTGCCGCATCATCACTGCCCAGCGGTGAAATAGTCCGTACGTACACGGACGTATGCGGCCCCGGCAGTGCGTCCCAGGTCCCGCGGCGGCAGAAGACACCCCGGCCCCCGTAAGCTGCCGGGTGCCGAGAAAGGGTGCCGGATGGTACGCGTCGAAGTGCTCGGGCCACTCGTCGTGCGACGCGACGGGACCGAGGTGTCGCTCGGGCCACCGCAGCAGCAGGCGCTGTTCGCCGCGCTGGTGCTGGCCCGGGGCGTGCCGCTGCCGGGTACCGCCCTGGCCGCCCAGATCTGGGACGACGAGGTGCCGGCCAGCGCGGCCGCGGTCATCCGCAAGTACGTGCACCACCTGCGCCGACTGCTCGGCGACGAGCTGACCATCGAATCGTCCCCGCGCGGATACGCGATCAGGCTCGCCCCCGGCACGCTCGACGCGGACGACTTCGCCCGCGCCGTCCGCGCGGCGGACGCGGCCCGCGCCGACGGTGACCCGGGCACCGCGGCGGGCCTGCTGCACGAGGCGATGGCGCTGTGGCGGGGCCCCGCGCTCACCGGGGTGAGCGGTCCCGGCGCGGACCGGCACCGGCAGGTGCTCGAAGGACGGCGGCTGGCGGCGTTGCGCACCCGGCTGGAGATCGGCCTCGAACAGGGCCACGAGCAGCGGATCCTGCCGGAGCTCCGGTCGCTGGCGGACTCTCACCCGCTGGACGAGCACTGGCGGTTGCTGCTGATGACGGCGCTGTACCGGTGCGGTCGCCAGGCGGACGCGATCGCCGTGTACCAGCAGTGCCGGGAACTGCTCCGCGACGAGCTGGGAGTGGATCCGGACCCCCGGCTGCAGGAGCTGTACGGCCGGATCCTGCGCGCCGACGAGACACTGCTGTCCGCGTCGGCGGGCCCTCCGGTGCCGTCCCAGTTACCGGCGCCAGGTGCGGATTTCGTCGGCCGGGCCGAGGAGCTGCGCCGGGCGGACGCGCTGTCCGACAGCGGCGTCGTGGTGGTCTCCGGGATGGCCGGCGTCGGCAAGACCACCCTGGCGCTGCACTGGGCACACCGGATCGCCGACCGGTTCGGCGACGGCCGCCTCTACGCCGACCTGCGTGGCTTCGGTCCCGGACGGGACCCGGCGCCGCCCGCGGAGATCCTCGACCGGTTCCTCCAGGCACTCGGGGTCGCGCCCGCCGACGTGCCCGGCGACCTCCAGGTGCGCGCCGGGCTGTTCCGCACGTTGACCAGTGGCCGGCGGCTGCTCATCCTGCTGGACAACGCGGCCGACGCCGACCAGGTACGGGACCTGCTCCCCGGCGCGGGACCCGCACTCGTCGTCGTCACCAGCCGGGGGACGCTCCCGGCGCTGCGCACCCGGGCCGGCGCCCGGCTGCTGGCACTGCGGCCACCGGCGGACGAGGAGGCGCTGGCACTGCTCGCGGCGCGGGCCGGTACGGACCGGGTACAGGCCGAACCGCTCGCGGCCCGCGAGATCGTCGCCCGCACCGGTGGCCTGCCGCTGGCGCTGGCGGTGATCGCGGCGCGTGCGGTGGCCCAGGAACACCTGCCGCTGTCCGCGATCGTCTCCGAACTGCGCGAGACACACGGCACACTGGACGCCTTCGCGGGTCCGGACGATCCGCGCGCCGTCCTCTCCTGGTCGTACGACGCGCTCGAACCAGCGGCCGCCGACGCGCTGCGGGTCCTTGGCGCGCACCCCGGCCCGGAGGTGAGCGCCGAGGCGGCGGCGAGCATGCTGGCGCTCCCCGTGCCGCGTACCCGGACACTGCTGCGCACCCTGGTAGAGGCGGCGCTGCTGGCCGAGCACCGGCCGGGCCGGTTCGTCGCGCACGACCTGGTCCGGGCGTTCGCCGCCGAATTGCCGTGGCCCGGCGATCAGGAGCGCCGGGCAGCCGTGCACCGGCTGCTCGATCACCATCTGCACACCGCGACGGCGGCGATGACGGCCGTCTTCACCTCCCGGCCGACGATCACGCTGCGGCCCGCGTTGCCGCACGTCGTGGTCGCGGCACCGGCGACGGACGCCACCACCTGGTTCACCGACGCGTACCCGGCGCTGACCGCCGCCCACGACCTCGCCCACCGGGACGGGTTCGACGAGCACTCCTGGCAACTGGCCTGGGCACTGCGCGACTTCTACAGCCGGCACGGTCTCTGGCACCACCTGCAGACCTCGCAGCGACTCGGGCTGGCGGCGGCCCGGCGCCTGGGCGACCGGCTCGCACAAGCGCATGCCCGGCGTGGGCTGGCGCTCGTGGAGTCGAATCTGGGCCGGTACTCGGCGGCCCACGCACAGCTACGGCAGGCAGCCGAAGCCTTCGAGGCCGCGGCGGAAACGGAATTCCTCGCGGAGACGTACCGCTTCGAGATCTGGCTGCTGGACCGCACCGGCGAGCACGAGTCGCAACTCGAGATGGCGCGACGCCTGCTGGACATGTACCCGCCCGGCGCGAGTCGCCGGGCCTCGGCGCTCAACACGGTGAGCTGGACCGAGGTCCAACTGGGCCGGCTCGGGCCGGCCCTCGCCCACGCGGAGGAGGCCATCGCACTCGCCGCGGACCTCGGGCCGTACTCCCTGGCCGACACCTGGCACACGCTCGGCACCGCACAGGCCGGGCTCGGACACCACGAGGCGGCGGAACAGAGCTTCACCCGCGCGGCGGAAACCTACCTGCGGCTCGGTGCGCACGCCCTCGCCGCTCTCGCCCTGCGCGCGCTGGGCGACGTGCACCGCGACACGGGGCGGCACGACCAGGCAGCCGCGGCCTATCGCAGGGCGGTGGCGGCGGCGAGCCGCACCGACGATCCGATGGCGGTGGCCATCAGCGAGGAACTGGCCGTCTACCGGACGTGAACGGCACGGGAACGGGCCGTCAGGAGAATCGTGAGCGACCGTCTCCCTTCGGAAGGACCCGACCACCCATGTCCGCACCCACCCCACCGCCCGGCGTCGTGATGACGCAGCTGCTCGGCGGCTTCCAGGTCTCGCAGGCGCTCTACGTCGTCGCGAAACTGGACGTCTGCACGATGCTGGACGATGGACCTCGCACCGTCGCCGACCTGGCGGAGCGCAGCGGCGCGCTGGCCGACCCGCTCGGCCGGCTGATCCGTACCCTGACCATGATCGGCGTGTTCCGCACCACCGAGGACGGTCTGGTCGCGACCACCCCGCTGGGCGCTCTGCTGTCCCGCAACCATCCGGCGTCGTTGGTGGACGCGGCCGAACTGTGGATGGAGACGCACTACGCACCGTTCGGCGAGCTGCTGGAGACGGTCCGTACCGGCGTGCCGGGCGCCACGCGGTACTTCGGCAAGCCGGCCTTCGAGTGGCTGTCCGAGGACCCCGCGCGGGCCGCGCTGATGACCCGCGCGATGGCGAACGTCACCGGCGCGCTGCGGGAAGGCATGTTCGACGGGTACGAGCTGCCGCCCGGCCGGGTCGTGGCGGACATCGGGGGCGCGGACGGTTCGGTGCTGGCGCGGCTGCTCGCGGACCGGCCGGAGCGCACCGGCATCGTCCTCGACCTTCCGGCGGCCGAGGCACAGGCGACCGCGCGGCTCAAGGAGCAGGGACTGTCCGACCGGGTCACGTTCACGGAGGGTGACTTCTTCGAGTCGGTGCCGGCGGCCGACATCTACGTACTCAGCTTCATCCTGCACGACTGGGACGACGAGTCCGGGGCGGGCATCCTGGAGTCGATCCGGAAGGCCGCGAACCCGGGCGCCCGCGTGCTGATCCTGGAAGGCGTGGTCCCGCCCGGTGACACCCCGCACATGATGAAGATGGTGGACCTGACCATGCTCGGCATGCTGCCGGGCAGGGAGCGGACCGAGCCGGAGTTCCGCGCCCTGCTGGAGCGGGCCGGATTCACCCTCGACCGCGTCGTGCCCACGCCGACCGTCTTCTCGATCGTGGAAGCGTCCGTGAACTGAGCGGTGGTTCGGCGGCGGCGACGGCATCCGGTGTGCCGACCCGGCCGGTGCGTCGCGCCACGCGGGCCGGTACGCCTGGCGACGCTGACCGGTGGCACGTTCGGCCCTGGGGAGTCAGGTCGTCAGGTCGTCAGGGAGTCAGGGGGAGGCGGTCCGCCGCCTCCCGCAGACAGTCGGCGAAATCGGCCACGGCGGGGTTGACGCCGCCGGGGAGGCGGGCGAGCTGGACGCGGCGGGTGACGGGCACTCCGTCGGATACGCGGACCAGCCGTACGTGCTCCGGCACCAGGCCGGCCAGGTACGGGGGCAGCGTGGTGCCCCCCCCATCCCGCCGCGACCAGGGCCAGTTTCGACAGCCAGTCCTGCGTCTGGTGCCCGACCTTCGGCCGCTGCGGCAGCGCGGGCCAGACCCCGAATCCCGATTCGCCCGACGTCTGCGGACTCGCGATCCACGTCGCGAGCCGCAGTTCGTCGAGGGTCACGGAGCCGTCGCGGCCGAGCTCCGCGAGTGCGGGCACCGCGACGAGGAGGTCGCCTTCGAGGAGGACGTCGAGTTCGAACGGCGGATCCGCCTCGTCGGGAGCCGGGTAAGGAGGCCGGGCGGAGATGACCGCGAGGTCCAGCGTGGAGGCGCGCAGACTCCGGATGAGCGCCGGGGTCGACCCCTCCCTGGTGATCACCTCGATGTCGGGACGGCGTCGCCGCATCAGCGCCAGTGCCTCGGGAACCAGCACCGCGCCCACGCTCTTGAACGTTCCGAGCCGCACCGTGCCGCTGCCCGGGTCCGCCCCGTGCAGCACTCGCCCGGCGAAGTCGACCGCGTCCAGAGCGGTCGACGCATGCCGCAGAAGCACGGTGCCGGCCGGGGTCGGCCGGACCCCTTCGGCCCGCCGCTCGAACAGCCGGGCGCCCGCCGCGCGTTCCAGCACGGCAATCCGCCGTGACACCGCGGACTGGGTGTAACCGAACGCTTCCGCGGCGGCGGTGAAGGACCCGGTTTCCGCGACGGCCCGCAACAGTCGCAAAGCAGTGGACGACCCCATGAGAAAAAGCATGCGTCGGTTCCACTGTTTGACGAACAGTCATGGCCGTCGCCCCTGTCACCGAGACGATCGGGCACCCCGCCGAGCACGCGGCCGATCCCGCTCCCCCTCAGCCGGGCTCGACATCACCCGGCTCTCCAGCCGAGGCATCATGAACCATGAGCACTTCACCGGCGCACGCCGATCAGCACGTTGAGGCGCCACGCAGTCAGCTGTCCCAGCTGGCGACCACCGAGCAGATCTGCGCCCTCAGACGCGATGTCCTCGGACACGTGGGCAGCAAGTGGAGTTCACTTGTTCTCATAGCGTTGGCCGACGGACCGAGGCGGTACTCGGAACTGCGCCGCTCCAGTCGCATCTCGCAGCGCATGCTGACCCTGACCCTGCAGGAGCTGCAGCGCGACGGCCTCATCGCGCGAACGGCCGCACCGGATGCGGTGACCGCCCGCGCCTACGCCCTCACCGCGGCCGGACGGTCACTGTCCGCCCTGGTGACGTCGTTGATCGAGTGGGCGGACGAACATCACGACCACATCCTCGGCAGCCGGACGCGGTTCGACGACGGGGCGGCACCGATGTGAGCCGCGGAGGTCAGGCGCCGAGCAGCGCCTCGGCCAGTTCCTCGGGGTGCGTCAGCAACGACTCGTGCGTACCGGGAACCATGATCGGAGCGACACCGATCCGCGCGGCGAACTCCGCACCGGGCCGGGCCAGGGCCAGGTCCTGTTCGGCGAGCACGTAGGCCGCCGGTATGCCGAGGGTGGTCACCGGATCGACATCGAGCGCGTCGAGCATGTAACCGCCCGGGTGCGGCAGCAGCAGATCGAAGGCGAGACGCTGTGCCGCCTCCGGTACGCCCTGCATGAAGAACTGCTGGAACAGCTCGAACGACAGACCGACCGTGCCGTTGGGCGAAGCCTCGATTGCGGCACGCACGTAGGCGGCGTTCTCCGGGAGGTTCTCGTCGTTCATGGAAACGCCGCGCTGCGGCACGAACGCGCTGTAATAGATGACCTTCGCGACCCGCTCAGGGATGCGATGGGCAACGGCAGTGATGGGCGCGCCGCCCCAACTGTGGCCCACTAGAACGACATCGTGCAGGTTCCGACGCTCGATCTCCTTGACGATGTGGCTCACTGCGTCCTCCATACGCAGATTGCTTGAATCCTCTCCCGGGGCCAGTCCGGGCATGGTCAGAGGAAATGCCTGTTGTCCACGCGCTTGAATTCTCTGCGCCACGCCGTGCCAGGCCCACGCGCCGTGCCAGGCTCCGGGTACAAGTACGAAAGTCATGAGCGAAAGCCTAAGCGGATCTGCTGATATCCGGCAACGCAGGGAACGGTGACTCCGCACACGAACAGATTTGTTCGCGGAGTGATCCGCAGGCAGGCACAGCCCCGGTCGAGCTGCCGAAGCCGGCGGCGACCCGCGCGAAGGCGGCGGTCACCGGGGCGATAGTCGTCCCTCGCACCCGCAGGCAGTCGGCATGCGTTGGTCGCATGGCGGTCATGCTGAACAGTCGTTGGCGTCATGCCCGGATCGCGTGTTCACTCGGTGAGTGCGGTCGGCAAGCGGCCGGCCTGCGAAGGCGAGGAGTTCTTTATGCCTATGACCAAGATTTACCTGAGGACGGGAAGCTCGCCCGAGCACCGCCGGGCCATTTCCGACGCGATTCACGAAGCTCTCGTTGACGTACTCGGAATTCCGAACGACGACAAGTACCACATCTTCCACGAGCTTGCGGACGACTACCTCATCTCGGCGCCGGTCGCGTTCGGTCTGGAACGCCGCCGGGAGGCGATATTCATCCAGTCCTATTTCGGGAAGCGTCCCGAAGAGCAGCTGAAGCGTCTCTACGCCGCGCTCGTGGCCAACCTCGGTGAGCGGGCCGGGCTGGAAAGCAGGGACATCTACATCAACATCGTGGAGTCACCCTCGGCGAACTGGTGGGCGGACGGTCGAGTCCTCGACCCGGCCACGGGTTTCGACGAGCGCATCGCAGCGGACAAGTTGCCCAGTACCTCTTGATACCGCTTCCGAGCGGACAGCCGGCGGAACTCGGCTGCCGTCTCGGTGACACGGCGACGTTCGAAGTCGACCCGCGCCATGGCCCGGGTCGGCGGACTCCTTCAGCCCTGCCGCTCGAAGCGCCGGGCGCCGCCGGTCACCGTGTGGCCCGTGAATGATGATCGGAGTGCAATGCCCATGTCCACGAGGGACAGCCTCGACAGGCTCGGAGGCCGGTTGCCGTTGCTCGCGCCGGCCGACCTCGACGACGAACAACGCCCGGTGTACGAAGCGCTGACGCGCATGGTGGTGCCGGAAGCGGCGGAGAGCGGCTTCACCGCGCGGCTCGACGACGGCCGTTTCGTCGGCCCGTTCAACGCGATGCTCCGGATTCCGAAGATCGCGGCAGCTCTCGGGCAGTGGACGGGCCAGGTGGCCCGGTCCGGGCTGACCGACGATGTCCGTCAAGTAGTCATCCTGACCGTCGGGGCCTTCTGGTCGGCCGACTACGAGATCGACGCGCACCGGTCGGCGGCCCGTGTCGTCGGTGTTCCGGTCGCCGCGATCGAAGCGATCCTGCGGGGGGAGGTCCCTGACGGGCTGAGCGAGCAGGCGCAGATCGCGCACCGCCTCACCTCCAGTCTTCTCACCGACCATGCCGTACCGCAGGAGTTGTACCTCCAGGCGGTGCGGGCCTTCGGCGAGGCGGGGGTGATGACGATCCTGTGCCTCATCGGCCAGTACCAGTTGATCTCCTCTGTTCTCGTGTGCTTCGAAGTGCCCGTCCCCGAGCGCGACGGTTCCCGTCCTTACCAGGAGGATCAGGCATGACGGTCGAGATCGTCGCTCCGGCCCACGGTGAGATCGACGCACTCCGCCTGCGCGAACGGGACGTGCCCGTCCCCGGCCCACGACAGGTGCTCGTCGCGGTACGCGCCGCCGGCGTCAACCCGAGCGACTGGAAGAGCCTGCACCGGTCCTGGCCCCGGGACGAGCCGATGGGCGTCGGCTCCGAAGCGGCCGGCGTGGTGGCCGCGATCGGGGCCGAGGCGGCAGCCGAACGCGCGATGGCGGTGGGCGACGAGGTCATCGCCTGTCCGGTTCCCGGCGCGTACGCCTCCCACCTCCTGGTCCCGGCCGACGACGTCCTGCCGAAACCGCGGTCGCTCGACTTCGCCCAGGCGGCCAACCTGCTTGTGGTCGGCACGACGGCCGCCGAGATGCTGGCGGTCACGAAGGTCCGGCGCGACGACACCATCGTCGTGCACGGCGCTTCCGGCGCGACCGGCGTCAGCGTGCTGCAGCAAGCGGCTCAGACGGGTGCCCGGGTGGTCGCGACGGCGAGTGAGCGCAACTTCGACCTGGTCCGCTCCCTCGGCTCGGTACCGGTCACCTACGGACCGGGACTGGAACAGCGAATCCGCGACGCCGCGCAGGCACCCGTCGACGCCGCCCTCGACTGCGTCGGCACCGTGGAGGCCATCGATACATCCCTGGCCCTGGTCGGCGATCGGACCCGTGTGGTCTCGATCGCCGGTGCCGACTACGCCCGTGAACGCGGTGTCCGCCTCATCGGCGGCTGGGACCCGGACAGCCTCGCCTTCCGCAAGGAACAGCGTCCGCGCCTGATCGACATGGCTGAACGCGGCATACTCACCGTTCCCATGGCACGCACCCTGCCCCTCACCGTCGAGGGAGCGCACGAAGCGTTCGCCGCCCTCCGGTCGAACCATCCCGGCGGCAAGCTCGCGCTCATCTGCGAGCAGAAGTGACACGGTGGCACCGACAGCCGCGCCCAACTCTCCCCGCGGCGGATTCCGGTGACGTATGCGTACGCGGCGGACGAAGCCCCGCGTCCGGGCACGACCCCCCGGGGAACCCTCCAGCCGTCTTTTCCGCGCTCCTGGGCCGACGGCTGGTCGGACTTGGGCGAGGTCTGCGGACGACGAATAGCTCTAGACGACTGGTCTACTCATGTACTAGCCTTCGTCCATGCGAACGTCACAGCGCACCGCGCGTCCATCGACCGATCTCCGCTCTCGACCTGTCGGGACCCTTGGGGGCCGCCCGGAGTCACCGGGGCGGGCGAGGCGGGCGGGCGGGCCAGGTCCGGGTGTGCCCTCGGTCGCGCGCACCGCATGGCTCGGCCCGGCTGCCGCGATCGTGGTCGTGGGATGGGGGGCGAACATGTTCGCCTCGCTCCTGCAGGTCTACCGCGGACAACTGAGCGAGCTTCAGGTCGACGGTCTGTTCGGGGCCTATGCGCTCGGGCTCATCCCCGCTCTGCTGGTGATGGCGCGGCTGTCCGACCGGCTGGGCCGGCGGCGGGTGCTTCTCGCGGCCCTGGTGGTCTCCGTGCTCGGTTCCGCGGTGATCCTGGTCTCGGGCGGGGCTTTCGGCACGATCCTGTTCGGACGCGTCCTCGTCGGTGTCAGCGCCGGGGCGGCTTTCGGGCCGGGCACGGCGTGGATCAAGGAACTGTCGGACGCGGCCCGGGCGCCGGGAGCGGGGGCGCGTCGGGCCGCCGTGGCGCTGACGACCGGTTTCGCGGCCGGGCCGTTCCTCTCCGGCGCCCTCGTCCAGTGGGCCCCAGCCCCGGAGGTCACCTCCTACCTGGTCCACATCGGCCTCGTGGGGCTGGTGGTGCCGTTCCTGCGGGGCACTCCGGAGACCGGTGGCCGGGCCACCGCCGCGTCCCGTACCCGGCGCGACCCGGCGGACCGCGGGCTGCGCACGGTCCTGACCGGCCGGGTCTTCCTCACCGCGGTCCTGCCGACGGCACCCTGGGTGTTCGGGACCGCGACGGTGTCGCTCGCGGCGCTGCCCGTCCTGGTCCCGCTGGGGGAGTACGGCCCGGTGGGCAGCGGAACCATGGCCGCCGTCACTCTCGGCACCGGCATCCTGGTGCAGCCCTGGGCACGGCACCTCGCCCGGCGCTCACCGGCGGCCCCCTTCCGGGCCGGCCTGTCCGCCGCGGTCGCCGGCCTGCTGCTCGCGGCACTCACCGTGACCACCGGCGCACTGCTTCTCCTGCCGGTCGCCGCCGTCGCCCTGGGGACGGCGTACGGACTGCTCCTGATGAGCGGTCTGCGCCTGATGGAGACGCTCGCTCCCGCCGAGGACACCGCGACAGCGATCGCCGTCTTCTACGCCCTGACCTACCTCGGATTCGCTTTCCCCGTCCTCGTGCAGACACTGGGCACCTGGGTCGCCCCCGCGTCCGTCCTGATCGCCGGATCCGGCCTCGCCCTGATCGCCATGTTGACGACGTTCATGGCCTGGCCCACGGCACGGACGCCCCGCGCGGAGCGCTGACAGGGCCGATCGGGAGCGGGCGGCGCGCATCACCGGACCTTCCGGTGA